>NZ_JACHVB010000044.1 GCF_014230085.1 Ruficoccus amylovorans
GCGAGAGGGTGCTTAAGCATGGCGGTTTGCGAGAACCAACATGTCAACAAGAAGCTACCGTCGCCTCCGCGTGGAGGATCGTCCCATTATTTATCGCATGCGTAAAGCCGGAAAGAGTCAGCGCGAGATCGCCCATTTTCTGGGGTTTTCTCAATCGAGCATCAGCAAGGAGCTGAGTCGTAATCGGGGGCTGCGCGGGTATCGTCCTGGACAAGCGCATGCCAAGGCGCTTGGGCGTCAGCAGTGCAAGCGTCGTCGTCACCGCGTGATCGAGGGAGAGTTGGAGGCCCTCGTGCGGGAGCGGATTGAGTGCAAGCACAGCCCCGAGCAGATCAGCGGAGCTCTGCGGCGGCAGGGGCGTCCGGCGCCTTCGCGTACGAGCATCTACACGTTTATCCAGGCTGACCGTGATCGCGGGGGCACGCTTTACCGGCACCTGCGCATCAACGGCAAACGCCGCTACCGGCACAAGAACAAAGCCAGCCGCCACAAGCTCCCGGCCCGCGTGGACATTGAGCTGCGGCCTGCGATCGTGCAGCGGCGCGAGCGTTACGGCGACTGGGAGGCGGACCTCATCGCCGGTTGCCGGGGTGGAGGCTACCTGCTGAGTCTTTACGAGCGCAAGAGCCGCTATGGGCGGCTGGCGCTGCTGCAAAGCAAAGATGCCAACGAGACCGCTGAGGCCATTATCGGCGTCCTGCAAGGCTACCGCGTGCACACCATCACCTATGACAACGGGCTGGAGTTCGCCGGACACCGGCGCGTCAGTGAGGCCCTCGGCGCAGCCGGATTCTTTTGCAAGCCCTACCACTCATGGGAAAAAGGCGGCGTCGAGAACTTCAACGGACTCGTCCGACAATACTTCCCCAAGGGCACAAACTTCCTCGATGTGGGCGAGCCTAGGCTCGCCCACATCGAAGCCCAACTCAACCAACGCCCACGCAAAACCCTACACTTCCTTTCTCCCAACAACCTCAAACTACACTTCGCCGCTTGACCACCTCAACCCAGCACAAAAATGATTCCTTAGAAGTTGGAATCCGCGAATCTTCAAAACGACTTGGAACCGGTATTATTGTCCTGTGCGGTCACGACCTAGGCGAGCTTGAGCAGCTCGCTGGTGGTGGGGACGTCGCGGATGATTTGCGAGGTATCCGGGCCGACGCCGATGTAGCGCAGGTTGGGTTTCTCGATCCGGTGGCCGTTGCGTTCGGCGACGGCGAGCAGGCTTTTTACGCAGAAGGCCACGTAGCGCTGGGCGTTGGCGGGCAGGCCCGCGAAGGAGCGCACGCCGGAGATGTCTTCCTTCCACGCGGGCAGCTCGGCATAGACCGGTTGCAGGGCGCGGCGGACGCGGTCGTCGCGGGGCACTTCGCAGTAGGACTTGCCGTCCTGGTCGCGGTAGTGGGTGCAGACGAGCAGCTTGCCGTCTTCGCCGGGGGCGGAGGTGAGGGCGTCGAGCTTGTTGAGCACGATGTCCTCGTAGCCGCCGAAGCGCAGGGCGTCGCCCTTTTCCACCGCGTCGAACCAGCCGACCATGCGCTGACGGCCCGTGCTGGTGCCGAATTCGAGCAGCTTGAGCCGTTCGCCCAGCGGGTGCTTGTCGGGAAATTGGGTGAGGAAAATGTGGGTGCCGACCTTGGTGTCGTAGGCCTTGCAGCAGCCGACGGTGTGGACCGGCTGGACCGGGAACCCGGCG
The DNA here is from genome assembly GCF_014230085.1 of Ruficoccus amylovorans. Lineage (NCBI taxonomy): Bacteria > Pseudomonadati > Verrucomicrobiota > Opitutia > Puniceicoccales > Cerasicoccaceae > Ruficoccus > Ruficoccus amylovorans. The sequence goes on from NZ_JACHVB010000044.1 coordinate 1,700, forward strand.
GACTGGAAGAACTCGGGCGAGTAGGTGTGCGAGGCGGTGACGTTGGGGGCGAAGCCGTGGCGCTTGTCGAGCCAGTAGGACTGGCCGAACTCACCGATAATGCTGCGCCCGTCGCGCAGCTCGGCCAGGAGACGTTCGCGCAGGTCCATCACGCGGTCGGCCAGGAGGCTGCCGGCTTCCCAGTAGGCGTCGGTCAGGGCGTCGAGGTTGAGCGTGAAGGGCTTTTCGCCCCGGAAGCGGGTGAAGTCGAATTCGCTGGCCGGGAAGATCCCCTCGTCGATAGAGGCCTGATTGGCGCGGGTTTCGGCGGTGGTCAGGGTTTCAAAAAACTGGTGCCACTCCTGCGGGCTGACCTGGCAGACGTGCTGGATGGTGCGCACGGCACGGTCGGCGCGGGCGGCCAGGCGGCGGGCGTAGCTCTCGCGGCTGCCGCGGAACTCGGCGTAACCGATCTGCATCTGGCCGACCTCGTCGAGGTAGGCGGGGGTGATGCCGCGCCCGGTCGAGCCGCGGGGGGCTTCGCCGAGGATGTTGGAGCGGTAGCTCTCCCAGGCCAGGTCGAGCAGGCGGTGGCACAGATCGCTGACCTGGGTGCGCTCGTCGATGGCGAGGCGCGAAACCACGTCGTAACCGGCGGCTTCGAGCGGCTTGGCTTCCCACCAGAACTTGCGCGGGTCGGCCACCACGCCCATGCCGATGGCGAGCAGGTCGATATCCGGATCGATCACCCCGGCCGGGAGCAGGTTGAGCTTGAGGCCCCCGGCGGTATGGCCGCTGTTGGCTCCGCCGTTGACCTTGAGCACGGCGGCAACGGGTTTTGCGAGCTTGGAGGATTCCTTGAGCTCGGCGATAAGTTCGTAAACGACGCGGCCTTTGCCTTCGTCGCCCATGCTGATGCCGACGTCGGCCAGCAGTTGACTTTTAAACGGAGTCAGCGCCATGAGTAAATCGATGCGTGATGGGTGAAGAGCTCGGATATGAGCACAAACCTGGCAGCTTGTCCGCTCCCCGGGGGAAATGCAACCCCAAGCCGCGCGGGCGGCGTTTTTCCCGTTTTTTGCGGTTTTTGCATCCTGTAGGAATAAGGCGCAGGGCTAGGGCTCTCACCTGAAAGAAATTGAGGCCTAATCGCCTGACGGAAAGGAGCATCGCTGGCAGGATTTTCCAATAAAATACCCCAACCCTCATCGCGGCGGCGTGTGAAAACGCCGCTTCTACCCCTGGGGCGGTGACGGACGGCCCGGCCCTGCCGCGGCACTGAGTGACAGCTCGGCAGAGGGACCGTCCGGCTTCCGCCCTTCTTTTTTTCTCCCAAAACTGATGTTTCCGGGCACGGGGTGCTGTGTCTCTGCCCGGGACGTGACCGACTCGACGAGCGCGCCGGTCACGGTGCAACCTCCCAAAACAAAGCACTATGTTAAAACTGTTCCGACTACGACCTCTGGCGGCGGCTACGGCTATCAATGCCCTCCTGGCATGGACCTTGGCTGCCGGTGCGGATACCGAACTAAAAATCTCGGTCTCCGATGACTGGGGCGGCGGCTTTACCGCGAACGCCTCCTTCACCAACACCACCGGGACCGCCCTCAGCGGCTGGTCCCTGGCCTTCGATGCGCCTTTTACCGTTGGCAGCATCTGGAACGCGCAAGTCCTCAGCACGGAAGGGAGCAAGGTCGTGGTCGGCAATGCCTCCTGGAACGGCTCCGTCGCCGCCGGGGCGACGGTCGAGTTCGGGTTCAGCGGGACGGGCTCCGCGCCCGCCAGCCTGAGCGCCGTGCTCTCCGGTGAGGCCGGAACCGGCGACACCGGTGGCGGCGATTCCTCCGGCGGAAGCTCCGGCGCCGGCAGTTCGATTGTTTTCCCGCTGGTCGATGCGGGCGGGACGGCGTTGCAGGTGACGGTTGCGCAGGGGGCGAACAGCCTCGCATTGGAAACCGCAGGCAACTACGCCGTGGCCACGAACAACGCCGATGTGCTGGAGCCGGGAATCTCCGGGCAGGCCGTCACGCTGCGGGGCTTGTCGGCGGGGAGGGCGTCGATGCGTATTGAAAATCTGGATACAGGCGATGTGCGATACCTCGGCGTGCGTGTGCTCAACGCGGACGGATCGGTGCCGGGACTGCCGGGCTACCTGGCCATCGGCTCGGTGAGTGAGGATTCGAGCGCGGACCTGGGTTTTTGGCAGGACTTTGAAGACCCGGCCCAAAACAAGCGCGTGGACATTCGCTACATTTACCTTAACGGCGGGGTCTCCAACAGCATCGGCGACGGTTGGAACTGGCGCGCGCTCAACGACGGCGAGCGGGCCACCCGCTACGTCGAGGAGAGCGTCAAGCTCGGCATGATCCCGTTTTTTGTCTGGTACAACATCCCCGACGGCGGCGAGAGCTACTACACCGACAAGCAGCACATCGAGTCGGCCTCCTACCTGGAAGGCTACTTCGCCGACCTGAAGCACGCGCTGGAGATCACCAGGGCCGTGGCCGGTGACGAGGTTATCGGCTGGGTGCTGGAGCCGGACTTCCTCGGCTACTTCGCGCAAAACAACGCCGCCAGCCCGGACGAAATCTACGCTGCCACCAGCGCCGCCTACTCGGCGGGCGTTCTCGACGCGGGCGACCCGGTTTTCCCCGACACCCTGCGCGGGCTGGTCGAGGCGATCAACTACACCTTTCACAAGTACCAGCCGCAGGCGTATTTCGGCTGGCAGTTCAATCTCTGGGCCTCGCCCGCCGGTGGCTGGACAACGCCGGTCGGTGCCAAGGGCGTGATCCGGCTGACCGACACGCTCGGGCTGGCTGATGGTCGTCAGGCGATCTATGACGAAGCCTCCGCCATCGCCGACTACTACGCGGCGGCGGGCGTGCTCACGCACGGGGCGAGCTTTGTCAGCATCGACAAATACGGCCTCGACGCCGCCTATGACGGCAACGCGGCCAACCCTGCCGCCAGCACCTGGTTCTGGAACGCTGCGCACTGGACGAACTACCTCGTCTTTGTCAACGCCATGCACGACTCAACCGGCTTGCCCGTTGTCCTGTGGCAGCTTCCCGTCGGCCATATCAACTCGACGCAGGCGGCGAACCCTTACGCCTCGGGCGGTTCGTTCGCCGACCTGGCCAACACGGTCCAGCACTACGAGGACTCCAGCGGCACGTACTTCCTGGGGGACAGCTTTGTGCCCGGCACGGAGACGCGGCTGGCCTATTTTGGCACCACCGATGGCGGCACTTCCGAGGTCGCGGTCAGCGGCGGCACCGTCACCTGGGGCTCGCATCTGCCGCTGGCCAAGGAAGCGGGCGTGGTGGTCGCGCTCTTCGGCGCGGGCGTCGGAGCCAGTACCGACGGCGTGGGCTCGCCCCCGACGGACGACTACTGGTTTATTTCCAGGGTGCAGGACTACTACGAAAGTCCGGTCGTCCTCGATGGCCAGGTTGGCGGCATTGACCTGCCGGACGGCTCCGGTGGCGACGGCGACAATGGCAATGATAATGGTAGTGGAGATTCCGATACAGGCAACGGCGACGGCGGTGACACCGGAACGGGTGACACCGGCGGCGGTGATGACAACACCGGCACCGGCAGCGCGGACATCGCGGTGGCCTACGTGATCGGGAGCGACTGGGGCGACGGCTTTACCGCCACGGTCAGCCTGACCAACAACGGCACCGCCGCGCTCAACGGCTGGACGATCAGCTTTGATCTTCCCGTGAGTATCTCCGGTTACTGGAGCGCGAAGGACGGCACCGCCTCGGGCGACCGATACACCTTCAGCAATGAGAGCTGGAACGGCGGCATCGCCGCCGGGCAGACGGTGAGCTTCGGCTTTCAGGCTACGGGGAACTCCTCCGCTGAGATGACGGACATCGTGGTCAATGGCGAAAACCTATCGGACGGCTCCGGCGACGAAGGTAGTGGAAATTCCGATACGGATGATGGCACCGGAAACGGTGAAGATAACGGCAATGGTGAGGATAATAACAACGGCGACAGTGGTGATGGCGGTAGTGAAAATCCGGATACATCGGCGGCACTCGTCGTCACTGTGTCGAGTGACTGGGGCAGCGGCTTCACCGCCACGGCCACGTTGACGAACACCACCGGGGAGAATCTCGACGCGTGGACGGTCTCCTTTGACTGGCCCTACGGGATCACCAGCCTGTGGGACGCCAAGCTCGTCTCCCATGAGGGCGACCGCTACACCGTTTCCGGTTTGAACTGGAACGCCGCGCTGGCCGCCGGGGCGAGCGTGAGCTTCGGTTTCAACGGCGCTCCGGGCGGCGTTGCCAGCCAGCCGACCCATGTCACGCTCAACGGTGTCAGCGTTTCCGATGGCTCCGGTTCCGGTGAGGACAACGGTTCCGGCGATAACGGTAGTGGAAATTCCGATACAGACTCTGGCAGCGGTGGCGACAACGGCTCGGGCTCCGATAATGGATCGGATAATGGTAACGGGTCGGATGACGGCTCGGGCGAGGACAACGGCGAGGGAGACTCCTCGGGTAACGGCGGCGATACCGGCAACGGCAACTCCGGTGGTGACTCGTCCACGCTCGCGGGCCGTGTTGTTGGCTACTTCCCCAGTTGGGGCATCTACGCCCGCGGCTACGAGGTGGCCGACATCCCGGCGGAAAACCTGACCCACATCGTCCACGCCTTCGCCCGCATCAGCACGAGCGGACAGATCGAGGTGATCGACACCTGGGCCGATCTGGAGAAGACCTTCGGCGACGATACCTGGGACCAGCCCTTGCGGGGTAACTTCAACCAGTATCAGGAACTGAAGGCGCTCTATCCGCACTTGCGGGTCATGATCGCCGTCGGCGGCTGGTATGACTCGGGCCGCTTCTCCGAGGTGGCGGCTTCGGCCTCGGCGCGGGAGAAGTTCGCGCAGTCGGTGGTGGATTTCGTGGTCAAGTATGACTTCGACGGGATCGACCTGGACTGGGAATATCCCGTGGTCGCGACCGATGTGAACTCCAACGTCCGTCCCGTCGACGCCACCAACTACGCCCTGCTGGCCAAGGCGCTGCGGGAGGCGCTCGACGCGCAGGGAGCGGTTGACGGCAAAACCTACGAAATCAGCGCCGCCGTGCCCGCCGGTTATGACAAGTACGAGCAGATCGACCTGGCCGCGTTGGCGCAGCAGCTCGATTGGTTCAACCTGATGACCTACGACTTCCACGGTCGCTGGGACAAGACCCGCACCGGGCACAACGCCCCGCTCACCGCCAATCCGGCGGACCCGATGCCCCGCTACAACGCGGCTTCCGCCGTGCAGGGCTATCTCGACGCGGGTGTCCCGGCCTCGAAGATCAACCTCGGCATCCCGCTCTACGGCTACACCTGGACGGGCGTTCCGGCCACGGCCAACGGCCTCTTCCAGAGCGCGACCGGGCTGGGCGCGGGCACGGTCGAGACCGGGATCATCGACTACCGCACGATTGTGGAGAACATGCAGGCCGATCCGGCCAACAACATCGAGTACTGGGACGCGGACGCACAGGTTTCCTACCTGTACAACGCCGCTACCGGCAACTTCATCAGCTACGACAGCCCGGCAGCGGTTGAGCGCAAGCTCGACTACGTGGCCGAGCAGGGGCTGGGCGGGGTCATGTTCTGGGAGCTCTCCAACGACGTGCGCGACAGCTCCACTCAGGCGTCGATCCTCCGCCTCGTCGGCGAGCGCTACATGCAGGCCGCCGAGGCCAATTAGAGCGGTTTAAATAAAGTCGTAGCCGTCACAAAAGGGCCGAATGGCTAAATGGTTAAATGGCTAAATGTTATTTTCTACGTTCCGCATCCAACAATTAACAATTGACCATTTAACCATTCAATTATTGTGGCTACACTATTTTTTAAAACGCTCTAGTCCCTTAAGCAAATAGGGTCTCTGCCGATACTGAATCAGGTCTTAAGCAAACCCTGCACAGGCGCATCCCATGCGCCCTGTTTCTCCCCAACAGCAGGCCGGGGGCGGTTTATATCCGGTTACCGCCCCCGGTTCTTGTTTTTTAAGGGATTAAAAGAAGGCCGTAGCCTCCGTTGGAAGGGCGAATGGCTGAATGGTTAAATGGCTAATTGTTGTTTTCCGGGTTTACGTCCAACGATTAACGATCAGCCATTTGACCCATTAGAACAGTCTTTAGCTGTGCTCCTGCGTGGTCTTGACCTCGATCACGTCGTGAGGGGCGGATTCGCGTTGCCCGGCGGGGCTGACCCGGATGTAGCGGGCGCGTTCGCGCAGCTCGGGCAGGTTGCGGGCACCGAGGTAGCCCATGCCGCTTTGGATGCCGCCGATGAACTGCGCCAGCACCTGATCGACCGAGTCGGAGACTTCCTTGACCGCCTCGACTCCTTCGGCTGCGACCTTGGCGTTGCGGATGTTGTTGGAGTGGCCGTAGCGGGCGGCGCTGCCGGCCTTCATCGCCTCCAGGCTGCCCATGCCGCGGTACTGTTTGTAAAGCTTGCCGTTGATCTCCATGATCTTGCCGGGGGCCTCGGGGCAACCGGCGAGCAGGCCGCCGCACATGACGGCGTCGGCCAGCGTGAGGGCCTTGACCATGTCACCGCTCTTGGTGATGCCGCCGTCGGCGATGATCTTGACCCCGGCCTTGGCGGCTTCGCGGCTGGCCACGTAGAGCGCCGTCAACTGCGGGATGCCGACCCCGGCCACGATGCGCGTGGTGCAGATCGAGCCCGGCCCCTGGCCGACCTTGATCGCGTTGGCCCCGGCCTCGGCCAGGAAGCGCACGCCCTCGCCGCTGGTGACGTTACCCGCGATGAGGGTGAGGCCCGGAAACTCCCCGCGCAGCAGTCGGACGGCTTCGCCCACCCCGGCGGTGTGCCCGTGGGCGGTGGAGACGGCGATGGCGTCCACGCCCTCCTCGACCAGCGCGGTGACGTGCCCGAGGAGCTTGTCACGGTCGATGATGCCCTCGGGAGTGCGGGGGGCGGAGACGGCGGCCCCGCAGAGCAGGCGGAACTGCGAGTCGCGGGCGGGCTTTACGTTGTCGCGGCTCTCGCCGGTGATGCGCTCGATGTCGCTGAGGGTGAAAAGTCCGGCCAGGTGGTCCCCGTCATCGACGACGAGGAGCTTGTGGATGCCCAGGTGATCGTTGAAAAAGCGGTCGGCGGCGGCGATGGGGTCGCCTTCGAGCTGCGACTGGCGCAGGGTAAAGACCTGCTCGCGCGGCTGCATGGCCTCCAGCACCGTGCGGTCGCGGTAGCGCTGCTTGACGGCGCGTCCGGGGAGCAGCCCGAGGAGCTTGCCGCTCTCGTCCACCACCGGGAAGGTGCTGAACTTGAAGCCCTTGGCGTCCATCATGTCGAGCACCTCGGCGATGTGCATGCCGGGCTTGACGCTGATCGGGTCCTGGATGAGCCCGTGGATGTTGTTTTTGACGCGGGCGACCTGCTTGACCTGCTCGCGCTCGGACATGTTGTAGTGGATCAGGCCGATGCCGCCGTTGTTGGCCATGGCGATGGCCATGCGGGACTCGGTCACGGTGTCCATGTCGGCCGAGACGATCGGCACGGAGAGTTGGAGCGACTCGGAGAGCGAGGTCTCCGGGTTGGTCATGCGCGGGAGCACCTCCGAGTAGCGGGTGGCGAGCGTAATGTCGTCGTAGGTCAGGGCGACCTGTGCGTTATCCCGGAAAAAAGCATCCGCGGGCTTATAAAAGACTGAATCGGTATCTTCGCTCATGGCAACGGTTGTTGCCGTTGGGAATTATGGGCGCGGGGGCCGGGGCGACAATGAAAAAACACGGGGATCGACACTTTGCCCGGCAGTTGCCAAGCTGCCCTCCAGACGGTCGCCCGCTCCCGGCGGGCGAACCGGTCCCATCCGCCGCCCATGGAACGCCTCGCCTGGAAACCCTACTGCCGTCCCTTTCGGACCCCGTTGCAGACCGCGCACGGGGACTGGCCGCTGCGTGAGGGGCTGATCGTGCGCCTGGAGCGGGAGGGGCGCGTCGGCTACGGCGAGATCGCCCCGCTGGAGGACTTCGGGACGGAGACGCTGGTGCAGGCGGTGGAATTTCTCGACGCCCGCGCCGAAGACGACTCGCTGGAGCCGCCGCCGGAGCTGGTTTGCACGCGTTTCGCGCTGGATTGTGCCGCCGGGGCGCTGGAGACGGCCCCCGCCCGCCCGCTGCATGTGGCCGGGCTGCTGCCTGCCGGGATCACGGCCTATGCGGCGCTTCAGGTGCTTCTGGACAAGGGGTTTACGACTTTTAAATGGAAAATCGGGGTCGAGCCGATAGAGGTCGAGCGCGCGCTGTGCGCGGAGCTTTTCAAGCTGCTGCACGGGCACGGTATTCTGCGGCTCGACGCCAACGCCGGGCTGAGCCGGGAGGAAACGGAGGCTTGGATGGCCTTTTTGGAGGACTACCCGGTGGAGTACCTGGAGCAGCCGTTGCCGCCGGGGGAGGAGGCGTTTATGGCGGCGCTGGCCGGGCGCTACTCGGTGCCGGTGGCGCTGGACGAGTCGCTCTGCGGGCCTGGGGCGCTGGAGCGCTGGAGCGGGCTTTTCCCGCAGGGGCCTTTTATTGTGAAGCCCGCGCTCATCGGGCGGGTGGAGGATTACCGGGCCTGGCGGGCGTTCCACCCCGGCGTGCGCGTGATCTACTCCTCGGTTTTTGAAACGGCTATCGGGATCGAAAACGCCCTCCGTCTGGCCGCGCTGGACGAGCACTGCGCCGAGGCGGCGGGATTCGGGACGCTGGAGTCTTTCCCCCACGAGGACCAACTCGGCTGGCACACCTACGGCCCGTCGCTGACCGCCGGGACGCTTGACGCCGCCGCCTGCGAGGAGCTATGGAAGCGTCTGTAACGGCCATTCGCGCCCGGTTGGAGCAGCCTTGGCTGCCCGCGCCCCTACAGGAGCGGGTGGTGGCGTGTTTTGAAAAACGTCTGGCCGAGTTGAACGCCCGGCAGGCGGAAGTCCCCGCCGCCTCCGTCCTGCTGGCCGAGAGTGACCCCGCCGCCTTGCTCGGGGGGCTGCTGGCGGCGGTGGCGGCGCACGCGCCGGTTTTTCTGGCCAACCCCGACTGGCGCGAAAACGAATGGGCTCAAGTCGCCGCCCAGCTCGAACCGACCCTGACCTGGGGCCGGGTTTCGTGGCCGGAGCGGATGGGGGTGACCTTGCCGCCGATGGAGCCTTTTCGCGGGCACCTGATGATCCCGACCGGCGGGACCGGCGGGCGGGTGCGCTTCGCCGCCCACACCTGGGAAACGCTCGGGGCCGCCGTGGCGGGGTACGGGGAGTTTTTCCAGGCGGAGCCGGTCAATGCCTGGTGCGTGCTGCCGCTGTGGCATGTCAGCGGGCTGATGCAGGCGCTGCGGACCTTGATGAGCGGGGGGCGGCTGGTGCTGGGCGATTACCGGGACCTGGCCGAACCGGAAACAGGCGCGTCGTTGCCGGGGCGGGGGGATTTCCACCTCTCGCTCGTGCCGACTCAGCTCGGGCGCATCCTCGCGCTGCCGGGTGGGGCGGACTGGCTGCGCGGCTTCGGGCTGCTCCTGATCGGCGGGGCCGGAATGCCGCCGGATTTGCGGGAAAAAGCGATCCGGGCCGGGCTCGGGCTGGCGTGCAGCTACGGGATGACGGAAACCGCCGCCGTGGTCGCCGCTCAGCGACCCGGGGCGTTTCTCGCGGGTGAAGCCTTGGCGGGCGAAGTTTTTCCCCATGTACGTGTCACCGTCGAGGCCGGGGAGATCGCCATCCGGGCGAAGTCGCTTTTCCGGGGCTACTACCCGGAGCCACCGGCGGCGCGGGAGGAGTTTCGTCCGGGCGACGAGGGGGCGCTGGACGAGAAGGGCCGTCTGCGGGTCATCGGCAGGCGTGATCGGCTGATTATCACCGGGGGCGAAAAAGTCGATCCGCGTGAAGTCGAGGCGGCGATCCGGGCCGTGTCCCCGTCGGCGGAGGCACTGGTGGTGGGCGAGCCGGACCCGGACTGGGGGCAGCGGGTGACGGCGCTCGTTGCGGGAATCCCGGATGGGGAGCTAGCGGCGCTGCAAGTGGCGCTCCGGGAGCGACTTCAGGCCGCCAGTGTACCCAAGCGCTGGTTGGCGGTGGCGGAGCTTCCGCTCAAGCCCAATGGAAAGCCGGACCACGGACGGCTGGCTCAGGCCTTGGGCATGGGCGGCAAGTAAATGAAGAACTTCCAGATCAGGAAGAGACCGAGCAGGGTCATGATCGTGCCCATGACCTTGAGGAAGACGACGTTACCGGTCGTGATTTCCAGATCGCGCACATTGAACAGGTTGCTGGCGATGGCGGTGCATTTTTCGCGGGAGAGCGCCAGCATATAGATGCCACCTACGAGCAGTAGCGTGACACATCCTGTTTTCAGGATGAATTTGATCAATGTAATGTTAAGCATGGCGATAGATACAGGGGAGATACCTCAGGTCAGAACGTCCTTAAGGCCGGAGGAGTCAAGGAAAAACAAAGTTGGCATAAGTTCCCTGTGCCTTCATTTATGTGAGAAATAAACATGCGTTTGCCCCCAAAACCGGTCACTTATTCATTCCCGCACAAGGCGGGGCGGATTGTGTGGGCCGTGGTCTGGTCATTGTTTTATCGACCGACTCCGAGGAATCTTTACCCCTGGCGGCGACTGCTGCTGCGGTGTTTCGGGGCAAACATCGCTCCCGGTGCCAAGCCCGCCTCCGGTGCCCGTATCTGGGCTCCCTGGGCACTGACGATGGAGGAAGGCAGCACGCTGGGCGACTACGTGGACTGCTACACGCAGGCTCCGATTGTCCTGCGGGCGCATTGCACGGTCAGCCAATACTGCTTCCTGTGCGCGGGCACGCACGACACCCGGCGGCTCGACCTGCCGCACCTGGCCGCCCCCATCGAGATCGGGGCGTACGCCTGGGTGACGGCGGACGCCTTTATCGGGCCGGGCGTTACGGTCGGCGAGGGGGCCGTGGTCGGCGTGCGTTCGACCGTCCTTGACGATGTTGAGCCGTGGACGGTGGTCGCTGGCACCCCGGCTAAATTCATGAAAAAGCGCGAACTGGACGACACCGCAGCATCCGCCTCCCCGCCGGGGGCCTGAGCGCGTGCCGGACCGGCTTGAGCCGAGGGGGCCTTGCCGACGGCGGTTGGATCGTCGCGGGTTAGCCGTGATCGGTTGGCTGTCGCTGATTGGCCGACGCGGGCTGGCGGTCGCAGGTTTTGGGTAAAAAATTCGCTCGCCCGTCCGCCTGGTCCGCAAGAGAGTGGGGAGCGTGTAAACAAACCCCGGCCCACGCGGTTCGTCGCCAAGGCGGCTCGCACCGGCACTTTCCCGCCCCGAACAGTTATTTTTTCCCATGAGCGTATCCGTTATCATTCCCGCCCGCCTGGGCTCGACCCGTCTGCCCCGCAAGGCCCTGATCGACATCGGCGGCAAGCCGATGCTCCAGCACGTCTGGGAGCAGGCCTCAAAAATGCGCAAAGCCGACCGGGTGGCCATCGCCACCGACTCGGAGGAGATCCTTGAGCGGGCCGAGGCCTGGGGCGCGACGGTTTTCATGACCAGCCCCGATTGCCAGAGCGGCACCGAGCGGTTGGCCTCGCTCCTGTCCAAGCTCGACAGCGAGTTTTTTCTCAACGTGCAGGGAGACGAACCCTTTATCCAGCCCGACCTGCTCGACAGCCTGGTGCAGGTCTGGGAAAACACCCGCTGCGACCTGGTGACGGCGGTTTACCGCATCCGCACGCACCGCGAAGTCCTCGACCCGAACCTGGTCAAGGTCGTCCGCCGCAACGACGGGGAGGCCATGTACTTCTCCCGCAGCCCGGTGCCGCATGTGCGCGGGGTGGCACAGGAGCAGTGGCCCACGGAGCACACCTTCTGGGCGCACATCGGCGTCTATGGCTACACCCGTGAGACGCTCGCCCGCTATACGGAACTCGCCCCCGGCCAGCTCGAACAGTGCGAAAAGCTGGAGCAACTCCGCTTCCTGGAGCACGGCATGAGCATCCAGGCCGTCGAAACCGCCTACGAACCGCTTGGTATCGACACCCCCGAAGACCTCGAACTGGCCCGCAGCCAGCTCCACCGGCTGGAGTGATGGTGGAGGGGCAGGATTTATTTTGACTCGTCTTTGTCCGTCTGCCGAGGGACTTCCCTGATTACCCGGAAATTTGGATAATGCTCCTCCACATAGACTTGAACCAGAGGGTTGATTTTTTCCGGTGTATCGCTGGAGAAGTCGGCCCACGGAAAAATGACGTGACAGTGGTCCTGGAGGATTACGTCGTCGTCTTTTCCGCTGAGGATTGCCTCGAAAGTATAACTATATAGGTAGGTTTTTCCCTCTTTTACCTCTCGTATTTTCAAGGTCGTTGGTTGGGTTATCCCTCCGGCATAATACATCAGTTGGAGCAGCGTCGTGCCTTTTTGAACCTGATAGGTGCCGGGAGCTTTTACATTCCCATGGCAGTATACGGTGATCATGTCCTGGGGGATTCCTGTGGATCTGGCCTGACTGTTTGCGACAGTCAAGAGAAGCCCGGACAGGATTAACAGGGACGAAATGATGGGACGAAACGGCATGAGCTTTGCGACAGTCATCGCAATCGGTGGTTCCGGGTATCGATATTACCCCCCAAACAATCACAGGGAGCTCGACGAAATTTCCCAAATAGATGTCCAGTTTGGCCACGCACCGCGGGTCCGGGCTGCGCAAGCCCGGAAAAGCCTACCCGCGCAGGGTGCCCTTGGCCAACTCGTCCTTGAAGCTGGCGTAGGTCTGGGCGATGCCCTCGCGCAGGGAGATTTTCGGCTCCCAGCCGGTGGCGCGGATGGTGGAGCTGTCCATGAGCTTGCGCGGGGTGCCGTCGGGGCGGGTGGTGTCCCACTTGAGTTCGCCCTGGAAGCCGGTCACGTCCTTGATGATTTCGGCCACCTCCTTGATGCTGACATCGGAGCCGTAGCCGATGTTGACCCAGTCCGGCGGGTTGTCGAGGCCGAGCAGGTGGAGGGTGCCGGCGGCCAGGTCGTCCACGTGCAGGAACTCCCGCAGCGGGCTGCCCGTGCCCCAGAGGGTGACGGCGGGCGCGCCGCTCTCGGTCGCCTCGTGGAAGCGCCGCAGCAGGGCGGGCAGGACGTGGGAATTTTCCGGGTGGTAATTGTCGCCGGGGCCGTAGAGGTTGGTCGGCATGCCGGAGTGAAAAAGGACGCCGTACTGCTTGCGGTAGTATTGGCAGAGCTTGAGCCCGGCGATTTTGGCGATGGCGTAGGGCTCGTTGGTCGGCTCCAGGGGGCCGGTCAGGAGGGACTCCTCGGTCAGCGGCTGGGCCGCGTCGCGCGGGTAAATGCACGAGCTGCCCAGAAAGAGCAGGCGCTTGACCCCGTTTTTCCAAGCCGAGTGGATGAGGTTGTGGGCGCTGGCCAGGTTCTCGTGGATGAACTCGGCCGGGTAGGTGTTGTTGGCGTGGATGCCGCCGACACGGGCCGCCGCCACGATGAGCACCTCGGGCTTTTCAGAGGCCAGGGTCGCCTCGACCGCCGCGGCGTCGCAAAGGTCAAGTTCGGCGTGTGTGCGCAGGACGAAGTTCTCGTGCCCCTGCGCCAGCAGGGCCCGGTGAATCGCGCTGCCAACCATCCCGCGATGGCCGGAGAGAAAGATCTTGGTCGAGGAGTTCATGGGAGTCTGAGCCGGCAACGTTGTTGGAGAATTCTCGATTAGGCAACCTCAAGTGAACGTTGCCGGGGCTGCTGGTGGCCGTTCCGGGGCTGGCTGCCTTTTGGTTTGCAGAAATGCCTCCGGTATGCGATGCCTTGCGCTTTACTGCCTAAATCTATTTTCCATGAAGAAAGCTCTCATCACGGGTATTACCGGCCAGGATGGTTCCTATCTGGCGGAACTGCTGTTGCAAAAAGGGTACGAGGTACACGGCATCATTCGCCGGGGCTCGACCTTTAACACGAGCCGGATCGACCACCTGTACAAGGATCCGCACGTCAATGACGTGAACCTGTTCCTGCACTATGGCGACCTGGCCGACTCGGTCCAGATGGTGAAGCTGCTCTACGAGTTGAAGCCGGACGAGATTTATAACCTCGGGGCCCAGAGCCACGTGCGCGTGTCCTTCGACATCCCCGAGTACACCGGCGACGTCGTCGGTCTCGCTGCCGTGCGTATGCTGGAGGCCATCCGCGAGGCGAATCTCGTGGGCAAGGTCCGCTACTATCAGGCTTCCTCCTCGGAAATGTTCGGCAAGGTGCACGAAGTGCCCCAGACCGAGACCACGCCTTTCCACCCGCGCTCGCCCTACGCCTGCGCCAAGGTCTTCGCTTACTGGCTGACCGTCAACTACCGCGAAAGCTACGGCCTGCACGCCAGCAACGGCATCCTCTTCAACCACGAGAGCCCGCGCCGGGGTGAGACCTTCGTCACGCGCAAGATCACCCGCGCCGCCACCCGGATCAAGCTCGGCCTGCAGGACGCGCTCTACCTGGGCAACCTCGACGCGCGCCGCGACTGGGGCTACGCCAAGGAGTACGTCGAGGTCATGTGGAAGATGCTCCAGCAGGACAACCCGGACGACTACGTGTGCGCCACGAACGAGACCCACACGATCCGCGAGTTTTGCCAGGAAGCCTTTGGCCTGCTCGATCTGGACTGGGAGAAGTACGTCAAGTACGACGCCCGCTACGAGCGCCCCGCCGAGGTCGAACTGCTCATCGGCGATCCGGCCAAGCTCAAGAAAAACATCGGCTGGGAGCCCAAGGTGAAGTTCAAGGAGCTGGTCAAGATCATGGTCGATGCCGACCTGGCCCTGGCCAAGCGTGAGCAGGCCACCGCCGCCGTTTTTGCCGAGCAGAATCTCGACAACGACGGCGTCGTGGCGTAACTGCCCTGCCTTGGCCCAGTCTCCGGGGTAGCAACCGGCAAGGGGTGCTTGCTGGTCCAGCCGGACCCCCCTCAATGTCCAGTGCGGTCACGCACCGGGTGCTTGCTTCCGGGCGGAAGCTGGCAGATAGTCGCGTCATGGATAAAGCCGACATCGTTGAGGTGCTCGAAGCCATTGCCGAGCTGCTGGAACTCAAGGGCGAGAACGCCTTCAAGGTGCGCGCGTACCAGAACGGCGCGCGCGCCCTGGAAACGCTCGATGAGGAGCTGGGGACGGTCATCGCGGAGGAGCGCCTGGGCGAGGTCAAGGGCATCGGCAAGGCGCTGGTGGAGAAAATCACCACCCTGCACGAGACGGGCGAGCTCGAATATTACGACAAGTTGAAGGCGTCCGTGCCCGCGACCATGCTTCAGATGCTGGAAATCCCCGGTCTGGGGCCGAAGAAGATCAAAAAGATGCACGACGCCCTCGGGGTCGAGAGCATCGACCAGCTCGCTGCCGCCTGCCGCGAGGGCAAGGTGGCGGAGCTGGACGGCTTTGGCGAAAAGACGCAGGAGAAAATCCTCGCCGGGATCGCCAACCGCGAAGCCTACGCCGCCCGTCACCGTTGGGCCGACGCCGAGGCCGTGGCCGCGCCGATTCTGGCGGGGCTGCGCGAGTTGAAAGCAGTCGAGCAGGCCGAAGCCGCCGGAAGCCTTCGGCGCAAGCGCGAGACGGTGGGGGATTTGGATTTTCTGGTGGCCGCGACCGAGCCCGGCCCGATCATGGAGTGGTTCACGACGCAGGACGGCGTGGCCGAAGTCACCGCCAAGGGCGAGACCAAGTCCTCCGTCCGCCTGGAGGGCGGCATGCAGGCGGATTTGCGGGTCGTGCCCCCGGCGCAGTTCTTTTACGCGCTGCACCACTTCACCGGGAGCAAGGAGCACAATGTGCGCATGCGCCAGCGGGCGCTTGAGCGCGGGCTGAGCCTGTCCGAGTGGGGCCTGTTCCCTGAGGACACGCGCGGAGCGAAGGAAAACGCCCCCAAGCCGAGCGAGCGCCAGCCCGAGCCGATCGAGGGCGAACAGGAACTCTTTAAAAAACTCGATCTGGCCTATATCCCGCCGGAACTGCGCGAGGACCGGGGCGAAATCGAGGCCGCCGCCAAGGATGCGCTGCCCGTGCTGGTCGAGCCGGAGGACATTCGCGGGGTCTTTCACAACCACACCACCGCCTCCGATGGCCGCGCCTCGCTGGAAGAGATGGTGCAGGCGGCGCAGGATCTGGGGTTCGAGTACCTCGGCATCGCCGACCACTCGAAGTCGAGCTTCCAGGCCAACGGGCTGGACGAGGACCGGCTGGCCGCGCAGGTCGAGGCCATCGGGAAGCTCAACGCCTCGGGCAAATTCAAGACCTGGGTCTTCACCGGCTCGGAGGTGGACATCCTCACCGACGGGCGGCTGGACTTTTCCGACGAGGTGCTCAAGACGCTCGACTGCGTAGTGGCCTCCATCCACGCCGGAATGACCAACGACGAGGCCGCGATGACGAAGCGACTGGTCAAGGCGCTCGAAAACGAGCACGTCACCATGCTCGGGCACATGACGGGCCGCCTGCTGCTGCGGCGCGAGGGCTACCCGGTGGACACGGCCAAGGTCATCGACGCCGCATTGGCGAACGGCAAGATCATCGAGCTGAACGCCAACCCGTGGCGGCTCGATATGGACTGGCGGCTCTGGCACAAGGGGGCCGAGCGCGGCCTGTTGTGCTCGATCAACCCTGACGCCCACGCCCCCGACCAGCTCGGCTTCTATCGCAACGGCGTTTACGCCGCCCGCAAGGGCTGGCTGGAGCCGAAGCACATTCTCAACACCCGCCCGCTGGCCGAGGTGAAGGCCTACCTTGGCGTGAAGTGAAGTGGTTGGTTTTACGACCTAGAGCATGTTCGTTTTAATCTGTCGCCTGAGGCTGAGCTGCTTTTGAGCCCCGGCGGCGTTCCTTTCATGGGGGCGGGGCTTCTAGCCCAACCCCCATGAAAGAGCCTTGCCGGAACTCAAAAGCAGCCAGTCCTTCGGATGGGGCCTGTCTTGGAGCTCGCGGCGTTGGCAGCGGGCTTACGGGCTTCCAGCCCGCTACACCCGCTGTCGCCTGGCGAGGCTTCAAGACATTTCCCCACCTCATGCGACAGATTAAAGCGAACATGCTCTATCGTCCTGAAATAGCGACAGGCCATGTCGATCCTCCTGCCAAAACCGCAACGAAGGGTTTACCTGCGGGCGATTCTACGGTATATCCATGCGTAATGTTTAGACGTAGCCTGATTCTTACTCTCTCGCTGGTGCTGACTCCGCTGTTTTGTCCGGCTCTGGTCAATAGCGGAAATCCGGGCGGAAACCGGACTGCACCGACTGGCCAGGATGGGCAGCCAACCGACCCCGGCTTTGCCAATATGCTGGTTATCAGAGGTGGGGCGGGTGTCTATCTGGGCAATGGCTGGGTGCTGACGGCTCGCCATATCACGCCGGGAATGATTATCCTGAATGGAGAGAAGCGGATGCGGGAGGAAATTATCGGGAAAATGTACAAATTCAAAAATGCGGAGTTAATGTTGATCCGCCTAAAGGAAACGCCGGATCTCCCCACGGTTAAAATCGCATCATCCACACCTGCCGTGGGCACGGAGGTGGTGATGATCGGGGCCGGTCGCCGATCGCAGGACCACTTGACTTTCTGGCAGGTGAGCCAGGCGAGCAACCCCTGGACGTGGACAGAGGTTACTGATCCGCAGCAGGCGAACATGGCTGGTGTCGTGACTGATCCCGGTGGCCTTATGAGTTGGGGGACAAACCGTATTTCCGCGGTGAACCCCGCTTCCGCCATGGGCGAATTGCTGGTGACGGATTTTTCCGCCAATCCGGCGGAACGAACAGCCTTTGAGGCGCAGGCTGTGTCTCAGGATTCGGGTGGAGCGCTTTTTGCCCAGGATGAAAAGGGCGAATGGGTGCTGACCGGGATCATGGCAACCGTCGGGAGGCTTTATCCGGGCCAGCCGGGAGTCGGCAAACCGGAGGGGAGCAGTTCGTTCATCATCGGATCCGGGGTGTTTGGCAATCTGACCCTCTCGGTGAACCTGGCCCCATACCGCGAGGAGATTCTCCGCGTGACCGGACTGTCGGGCGAGTAGAGCCTGTTCGGTTCGTGTCTGTGTTGATCGGGCGTTTGTGGGCGTATCCTGCGGATAGCCTTAATTTACAACAAAAGCCCGTCCTCTTTCGCAAGGACGGGCTTTGGGGTTGTAGAAAGCGGGCAATTGCCGGAGTGCTGGTTAAAGCACCTTCTTCATCTGTTCGACGCAGTTCTTGAGAGCGGGGACCGGGTTCTGCGGGTCGGCCTCGTACTCGATCACGGCCATGCCGCCGAAGCCGGAGTCGGTCACGGTCTTGGCATAGGCGGGCAGGTCGAGGTTGCCCTGGCCGACCACGGTGTCCTTCCACTGGCCGTTTTTCTCGAAGACGAAGTCCTTGAAGTGGATGCCCGTCAGGTGTCCGGCGTAGCGCTTGAGCCACTCGATCGGCTGCCCGAGCTTCGGGCCGATCTGCATGCACCAGGCGGTGTCCATGCACAGGCCGATCTCAGGCGCGCCGAGCCCGATCAGGTGGTCGAGCACATCCGGTTGTCCGCCGAACATGTACCCGCCGTGGCAGTGGATGCCGACCTTGACCCCGTACTCGCGGGCCAGTTGGCGGGTCTGGGCGATGGCGCGGACGTAGCTCTCGACTTTGAAGTGGACGGAGATGTGCTTGGCTCCGGCCAGCTTGACGCACTCGAACAGGTCGCGCTCGGCGGGATCGCCGTGGAGCGTTTCCACGCCGATGGAGACGATCTTCACCCCGGCGTCCTCATAGGTTTTGACGACGTTCTTCCAGCCTTCGAGGTCGTGGAAGTTCGCGTGTATGGCGCAGACTTCCACCCGGTCGAGACCGATTTCTTTCACCTTGGAGGCGACGTCGGCGTTGTCTTTGAAGTTGCGGAAGCAGTAGCTCTGCACCCCCAGTTGAATGGCTTGGCTCATGGGATAATGCTGTTGGGTTGGTGTGGTTGAAATGCTCAGGCCAGGACGACTTCGCGGCCGGTGCGGCTGGACTCGGCGATGCCGTCGAGCACCTTCTGGACGGCGAGGGCCTGCTCCAGCGTGCAGCACAGCGCGGAGCCGTCGTGCAGGTGGTTGATGAAGTTGGTGAAGCGGTTGGCCATGCCGGGGGCCTCGGGGTCCTTGAGGTTTTCGAGGATCTCGTAAGCGGCGCAGTCGTGTTTGGAGAAGCGGAACAGCTTGGCCGGGAAGACGCTGGCTCCGGCCTCGGTGCCGAAGAGTTCGACATTGTGGCTGTCGGCGGCCAGGGTGTGGCAGGCCCAGACGGCTTCGAGGTTGACGGTCGCGCCGTTGGCCAGGCGGATGAAGGCGCTGGCGAAGTCGTCCACGTCGAAGGCGATGTCGCTCTTGTCGGACATGCCCCATTTGCCTTCACCCAGCCCGCGGGGACCGAACTTGCTGTAAGTCGCGCCGCTGACCGCGACGGGCTCGAAGTTGTCCATGCAGTGCAGGCACAGGTCGAGCATGTGCACACCGATGTCGTAAAGCGCGCCGCCGCCGGCCATCTCGTGGCTGACGAACCACGTGCCCAGCTTGGGGATGCCGGTGCGCCGCCGCCAGTAGGCCTTGGCGTGGTAGATCTCGCCCAGTTCGCCGGCCTCGACGGCGGCCTTGATCTTGAGCGCGTCGGGGGTGAAGCGCTGGTTCATGCCCACGCTCAGGGTCAGCCCGGTCTCGCGGGCCAGCTCGACGGCGGCCTGCGCCTCGGCCAGGCTCATGGCGAAGGGCTTTTCGAGGATGACGTGCTTGCCCGCCTTGAGGGCCTGCATGGCGCTGGGGGCATGGAATTTATTCGGGGTGGCGACGTAGAGGGCGTCCACCTTGTCGTCGGCCAGGAGGGCTTCGAGGCTGGTGCAGGGGGTGGTGACCTTGTGCTTGTCGCAGAAGTTCTTCACGCGCACTTCGCTCGGGTCGAAGGCGGCGACGACTTCGCCGTGGGGGTGGGCGTTGATCTGGTCGGCGGCGGAATTGGTGATCATTCCGGTGCCGACGAAACCGAATCGGATTTTATCGGAGTTTTTCATGGGTATTTGAAAGTTAGCTTCGAGGTTTATGCTTTCCTTGTTGGATCAGACATTCAATGCTCTATGATGTTTAAAAGCTATGATTAGTTGTGTAAAAATCGGCAGGAGAAAACGATGAGATTGGGCGAATTGATCCGGGTCGGGCATTACCATAATCCGGCAGGGCGCCATCCGATCCCCAAACCAATCGCTCGGCGTACCTATTGCCTGGAACTGATGACCGGCGGACGCGGCTGGGTGCAGATGGAGGGGCAATGGGTGGAGGTGCTGCCGGGGGCTCTCCTGTGGCATCAGGCGGGGGACTATACGATTGGCCGTAGCGACTTCGAGGACCCGTATCGCTGTCTGTCCCTGCGGGTAAAGGTGCTCGATGACGCTCCGCGCCCGGTGCCGCATCTGACCTGGTGGCAAAATCTCGACGCCGTGTGCCGCTTCGCGGACGAGTCAGTTTCGCTCTATGCCTCGGACCGCCTCGACCACGCGGTGCTGCGGGACTACATCCTTTCGCGCCTCCGGCTCCAGGCGGAACTGTACCTGCGCGAAGCCCCGCGCCAAGCGCTCGCCCCGGAGCTCCAGCGCGTGCTCGCGTATGTGGAAAAGTACTACGCCGCGCCTTTGCGTCTGGAGGCGCTGGCCGACATCGCTCAGTGGTCGGTGCCGCATCTGCATGCGCGCTTCCGCGAGGCGTTGGGTTGCAGTCCGCACCAGCACCTGATCGAGCGCCGGATAGAGGCCGCCCGCGTCCAGCTCGCCGGGACGAACGACCCGATCAAGAAAGTCGCCGCCGATTGTGGTTTTTCCAACGCTTCGGCGTTGTGCGTGATGTTCCGCCGCCATACCCATCTCAGTCCCGCGGCTTACCGGCGGCGTCAGGTGGTGGCGTAGCGCGCCGACAGGGCCGGTCGGCTTTATTGCAGTTCCTTGACCTTGCGATAAATGTCATCAAAAGCGCGGTCCCTGATTGCCAGAAGGTCTGAACTGAGTTTGCGGGCGGCTTGTTGTTTTTCCCGAAGGCTGCCTGGGCTAAGTTTTTCGAAAAAGGCTTTCATCGCTGAAGTAGGCTTCTCCTCTGGTGGTAATCGCCAGCCCGCATCGTGCAGCAGTTTCCAGTTATCGTTTTCACGGCTGCCATGAAAGAGGATGCTGCCGCCCTCGCAAACTGCGCTGACGGCTTTCGAGGGCACACAAATGTGATCCCAGTGCGGCAGCAACGTGACCAGATGGATGTCGATGAAGCGCAAGTGCTCACGCGGTACGCTGTCCAGGGTGATGACTGCTGGCATGTCTTTGGCCAACTCACGAAGGCGGGCAGACTTCGCTCCGGAAGCGGCCAGGATGAAGCGGTGGCGTTTCGGATCAAGACAACTAAGGGCAGCCTCGACAAAAGTGTCGCTGTGGGCTTCGCCGAGGTTACCGACATAGCCGAGGATGATCTTGCCTTCCGCCCGCGCCCATTCCGGCGCAGCAGCGGGGTCTGGTGTGCGGGCGATACCGCAGGGCAGGATGGAGGCACCCGGCGAGGGGGTGTATTGCTGCCGGATATGCGCGGCCTGTTGCGGTCCGAGAGCGAGCAGGTGGCTGGGGGCGTTGCCTTCGACTGTCTTTTGCAAATACCGGTAAAAGGGGCTGGAGCGGCGCACGAGCCCGGCAGCAGCGAAGGCCTCCGGGTAGAGATCGAGCGACCAGTAGATCCACGGGATTTGGCGGCGGCGTGTCTCCCTGGCCATCCAGAAGTTGAGCAAGGGCGGGTCGGTCATGCAGATAATTGGGCCGTGGTCCAGCTTAAGGGCATGGCGAATGAGGCGGCGACCTTCAAGCAGGCTGGCGAGCAGGCGCCGGATCTTGTGTTTGCCGCTGTAATGGCGGGGGAGCAGGTGCAGATTTCTTTCGGCAGGCGCGTCGGGTTGGCCGGGCTCACGCAGCGCGACACGGGTAACGGTGATCCCGCGCCGGGCGAGGTAATCAGCCAGCTCGGTGGCGTGGTGCCACTCGGTGTTGGAATCGGCATGGATGACGCGGTTGACGATCGTGCAGCGCATGGCGGTTGTGAAATGACTTAGCTCTGGCGCGCCTGCCAACTGGCGAGGATTTCCTTGAAAATGTCGTCCAGACTTTTGGTGAGATCCCAATCGGGATAGTGGTGGCGCATTTTTCGCAGATCGCTGTAGTAGCAGATGTGGTCGCCCTCACGGTTCTGTTCCACATAACGGGACTTCATTGGCTGGCCGCTAAGGGCCTCGATGCGAGCGAAGGCTTCGAGGATGGAGCAACTGTTCGATTTACCTCCGCCGAGATTGTAAACCTCGCCGATGCGCGGGCTTTGGTAAAACGCCCACATGAAGCGGGCGACATCGAGCGAATGGATGTTGTCGCGAACCTGTTTGCCCTTGTAGCCGAAGACGGTGTACTCACGCCCTTCGAGATTACACTTGATGAGGTAGCTGAGAAAGCCGTGCAGTTCGACGCCGGAGTGGTTGGGGCCGGTCAGGCAGCCGCCGCGCAGACAACAGGTAGGCAGGCCGAAGTAGCGCCCGTACTCCTGCACCATGACATCGGCTGCGACTTTGGAAGCCCCGAAGAGCGAGTGTTTGGACTGATCGATGGTGAAGTCCTCGGCGATGCCGTGGGCGAAGGCCGGGTTGTCATACTCCCAGCGCGTGTCTTCCTCGCGCAGGGCGATGCGGTTGGGCGCGTCGCCGTACACTTTGTTGGTGGACATGTGGATGAAGGGACTTTCCGGACAGTGCTGGCGGGCGGCTTCGAGCAGGTTGAGCGTGCCCCCGGCGTTGATGTCGAAGTCGTCGAAGGGAATCTGTGCCGCCTTGTCGTGTGAGGGCTGGGCCGCGGCGTGTACCATCACGTCCGGACGCAGGGATTTGACCAGCTCGCGCACAGCGGCGCGGTCGCGGATGTCCAACTCGTGGTGCTCGAAGTGGGCGAGCGTTTGTTGCAGGCGCTGTTGGTTCCAGCGCGTGTCACCGGACTGCCCGAAAAATTCGGCCCGCTGGTTATTGTCCAGTCCGTGGACGGCGAAGCCCTGATCGGAGAAAAACGTGCAGACTTCCGAGCCGATGAGTCCGGAGGAGCCGGTGACGAGAATATTTTTCATGGTGGTGCAGGAGAGAGGCGGGCGTTTGATGATCGGGAGGGGCCATTCTACCTAAGCCGATGATAGCCCTACGATCTCCTTGCAGCATGGTCGAAGGTGAATGGGAAATCAATTGTTTACGATCTTGGGGGGACTGTGTAATCTCCGTATCATGCCATTTTTTAGAACTATTGTTGCTGCGCTTTGTCTGTGCAGTCCGCTTAGCTCACACGCTCTTGTTAATGCGGGCAACCCGGGGGGGAACACCACCGCCCCGACTGGGCTGGATGGTCAGCCGGAGGATCCGGGCTTTGCCAACATGTTTGTCGTTGATGGCGGGACGGCGGTTTATCTGGGAGAGGGATGGCTTTTGACCGCAAATCACGTTTCGGCGAAATGGATAGAATTGGACGGTGTGCGTGTGCCGAGCGAGCAAGTGGTGGATAAAGTGAAGAGAGTGAAAGGAGCGGACCTAAAGCTCATTCATCTAAAGGAGGCATTGGATTTGCCCGCGGTTAAGATCGCCGCGCAGCCGCCAGAGGTGGGTGCCGAGGTGATCATGATTGGCGCAGGGCGTATCTCCGAAGACAAATTGACATTCTGGCAGGTCGATCAATCAACCAAGCCTTGGGCATGGACAGAGTTGCCCGATGCGAAGGGGGCGAATATGGCGGGGGTGCTCAGCAAGGGGGGGTATCAGATGGCCTGGGGCACAAACCGTATCTCCGCCGTCCAGGGCAAGTGGCTGGTGACGGACTTTTCTCCGCCATCCTCGCAAGCAACGCCCTTTGAAGCTCAGGCGATTTCGCAGGATTCCGGCGGTGCAATGTTTGCTTATACAGATGAGGGGTGGAAGTTGATAGGCACAATGGTGACCGTGGGGCGGTTGCTTCCCGACCAGCCGGGGGTTGTTAAGCCCGAGAAATCCAATACCCTCGTCGTCGGGTCCGGCGTGTTTGGCAACCTGACCATGTCCCTACTGTTGCCACCTGTGCGCCAGGAGATCATAGAGATCACGGGGTTGGGTCTGTGACTCGGTGTTGTGGGATGAGATTCAGATGCTGCCTGGAGTTCTGCTGGCTTTAGTGTTGCCAGTGGGGACGGATTTTGATGATGGTTTCGGCTTCTCTCTGTTCGACACGACTCTGCATCATCTATGAAACGCGCACTCATCACGGGTATCACTGGTCAGGACGGCTCTTATTTGGCCGAGCTGCTGTTAAATAAAGGCTACGAGGTTCACGGCATCATTCGCCGGAGTTCCACCTTTAACACGAGCCGCATCGACCATCTGTATAAGGATCCGCACGTCAACGACGTGAAGCTGTTCCTGCACTATGGTGACCTGGCCGACTCCGTGCATCTGGTGAAGCTGCTTTATGAGTTGAAGCCGGATGAGATATATAACCTCGGTGCGCAAAGCCACGTGCGTGTGTCCTTTGACATCCCGGAGTACACGGGCGATGTCGTGGGCCTGGCTGCCGTGCGTATGTTGGAAGCGATTCGCGAGGCCAACCTCGTGGGGAATGTCCGCTACTATCAGGCTTCGTCCTCGGAGATGTTTGGCAAGGTGCATGAGGTCCCGCAAAAGGAGACCACGCCGTTCCACCCGCGTTCGCCCTACGGCTGCGCAAAAGTGTTCGCCTACTGGCTGACGGTGAACTACCGCGAGAGCTACGGCCTGCACGCCAGCAACGGTATCCTCTTTAACCACGAGAGCCCGCGCCGCGGCGAGACCTTTGTCACGCGCAAGATCACGCGCGCGGCCACCCGCATCAAGCTTGGCCTGCAAGACGCGCTCTACCTGGGCAACCTTGACGCGCAGCGCGACTGGGGCTACGCCAAGGAGTACGTGGAGGTCATGTGGAAAATGCTTCAGCAGGACAAGCCGGACGACTACGTGTGTGCCACCGGTGAGACGCACACGATCCGTGAGTTTTGCGAGGAAACCTTCGGCCTGCTCGATCTGGACTGGGAAAAGTACGTCAAGTATGACGCCCGCTACGAACGCCCCTCGGAGGTGGACCTGTTAATCGGCGATCCGGCCAAGCTCAAAAAGAACATCGGCTGGGAGCCGCAGGTGAAGTTCAAGGATCTGGTGAAAATTATGGTCGATGCCGACCTCGCCCTGGCCAAAAAGGAAATGGCCTGCAACGAGGCTATCGCCAACCAGAACCTCGACTCCGGCGTCGTCGCATAGCCCGGCGGCACGCTTGCCGCTATGAAGGCAGAGCTGACCCGGTCAAACTGCGCATACTCGGGCTTGACCGCGTATCGTCACGTTGCTGTGTGCAGAGTGTTGGGAGTGCCGGCTAAAACGCGTGCTCTTTGTCAGTTTGCCCGCGATACTGGCCACGGCCACAAGCATCTTCTATGTTTCGGCAGCCGTGGTACTGCTTTTACGATCGTGGCGCCAGCAGGTGATTCATACCATTGAGTTGGACTGAAACATAAGCTAAAGCTACGCCAGGCTTTGCTGATAAAGTGACCGTAGCTTTTCTTGAAAACGCTCGACACTTAACGTATCCAGTGCCCATTGCCTGGCTGCTTCACCCTTCTTATGGATTTTTTCGATCGGAGATTTGTCCAGCATACGAAGACTTTCGATAATGGTTTCCTGACTGTCGCTTGGGAGATTCCACCCGAAATCATTGCCCTGCGGGAAGGAGTACTGGAGGTCGTTGCCGGGTGAGAGGATGAGGGCGAGTCCGGCGGTCATAGATTCGGCAGCGGTATGGTTGAAGTTCTCCCTAATCGAAAGCGAAATGTAAACATCGGAGCCAAAGAGCAGGCGAAGTTTCTGCTCTTCGTAAACTGGGCCTAAAATATGAGCATTGCGAATTTGTTGACTCTCCTTGTGGTTCAGAAGCTGTTGCTGGCTGACATCGTAGTCGATTCCTGCCATAACCAGATGCGTGTTTTCCGAGAGTCGTGCTTGTGCAAAGGCATGGAGAGTCTCCATCGGTCGCTTCATGGAGTGATAGCGCCCAAAGTATAGTAATACCCGTGATTCAGGAGGGATGCCGAGCTGTTGTCTAAAATTCTGGCGGTGCGCTTCCCGGTTGGTGATGTCAAGCGGTTCGACGGGCCAGTACACTACCCTCATGTTATCGCCGTTATAGCGTTGGCTCATTTTCTCGCGTTCGCGTTCGGTGGCCAGAATGATGAAACGTGCTTCTTTGAAGTAGTTTTTGCCGAAAATATTGTACCAAAGCTGCTTTTGTAGGCGTCCGTAGGTAAATACCCATGGGTCCATGCTGCCATGGGGAACTGCCCAGTAGGGGATTTTATGCCGGCGGGCAATATCGCGACAAACGATGTTGTGCCCCCTGAATATCTGGTGACAGGAGACCAGAGATGCCTGTGACAGCAGATGCTCGAGGTTACGCTTCGTTTCTCCGTGCAGCCAGTGTTGTTGGGAGGTGTAGATGTACTTGGTGTTGCACTGATCCGCTGTCTGCATTGTTTCCTCCCTATCCGAGGTCGGAGAGACAACGGTGCCCCCGAGTGCCTTTTGGAAAAGACGTACGGATTTATACGGTCCACCGAGCTTGGGGAACGATTCCGGGTTAAGAAAGCAGGGGGATGGCTGGCTCATACGAGGTGTGGCATTAATTGTGTTGGTGACGTGTCGGGGCGAGGTTCCCGGGAGCTACTTCCTGCTCTTTTTTTGAAAACAACTCTCTATCCATTGAAGAAAGTCTTTGGTGCGACTTGTATAGGTATGGTCCTCGGGATTGGGGGTTGAGAACTGGCAGGGATCATCGAGTACGCGCGCGAGTGTTTCGGCGAGGGAGCCAGTGTCGTTTGGATTGTAATAGCATCCAGACTCGCCGAATAATTCAGCGGCTTCACCGATGGCGCACGTAACAACGGGACGGCGGAAGGGCAAATACATGAATAGCTTGCTTGGGCAGCGGGCCCAGTCCTGAATGATGTCGCGTAGCGGGCAGAGAAACGCATGCGCGATGGAAAAGTATGACGGCAGGTCTTCTTCTGCTATGTAACCCTCAATGTGTATGACCGAGCCGAGTTGCTCCTGACGGACCCAATCAATCGCGGCTTGCTTTTCTGCACCGCGACCAATCATCACGGCAACAAAATCATCACGTGTTTGTGCGAGGCGCTTGAAGGCGGTGGGCATATCCCAAAAGCCGTAGCCTTGCATAAAGCTGCCCATGTAGAGGATGATTTTCTTGTCCCCGAAGCGCTCATGCAGGGCATTGTCCTCCGCTTTTGGGGGAAAGATTACCGCGTCGTTGTTGGCATAGGGGGAGTAGTGGACAGTGTTTCTCTTGCCGAAGCGCTTTAGGCGTTTGGCATAGAATGTCTCCAGGTAACGGCTGGCACAGATGTGACCATCAAAATATAAACTGTAAAGCCACTCAAGACCCCAGTAAAACAGCCGTCGCAGGCGACCGGTAGAAATGACAGAATAAAGCTCAGAATGGTCTCCGAGAATGATGCATGTTTTGGTGGGACGAAAGACCCAGTTGCGCAGACCCACTCCGCAAATCCAGACGACGTCGGGCTGCCATTGTGACAGAGCTTTTTGTTTGGCGCGCTGCTCTTTCCAACCCGCCTTTTGTCTCTGGTGCCAGAACATCTTTGCTCGCGGGCATTCCAGGGTCACTTTTTCCTGATTGTCAGGGCAGTCCTCCATGAAAATAGCAACCTCGTGGCCGGCATCTATGAGCGGCTCGGCCATGCCGGTCGCGCGTTTGAGGGTGGCATGCTTCTTAAAGTTACCGTGTGTGATGAATGCTATTTTCATGCTGCGTTCTTCGTTCGCAGAGAGTGTCTCGGAAAAGAGTCTGACGGAGTCTACCGTGGTGCTCTGGGGAGTTGGTTTCTCAGGAGTCGGGGAAGCCAGGCAAAGCTGAAGGGGAACAGGGGGCTGCGGGGTGCGTAGAGGAGCAAGTACAAGGCTAGAACTAAACCGGTTCCGATACGTAGTGAGATGTTGAGGGGAGAGAACATCAGGTTCCAATAGAAGTAGAGTAGTGCGGAGATAATATAGGGAGCGAAGACATTGTCATAGCGGATAATGTTGAATAGGACTTTCACAGAACAGTAGACGGTTATTGCCCAGAAGATCATTGCGCCGATACCGGCTTCCGCCCATTCCCCTAAGAAGGTGGCGTGGTGAGAATAGTAGCTGCCATAAAAACCCCCCATCGCATTTGAGCTTACGTTTGCCCCGCCCAGTCTTAAGGCATCTACCAGATAGGGAGCCCAGCCAAAGGAATTCCATGAGCCCATGCCGATGATGGGATGGTCACGAACAGCCATCGTGGCGGCGACAAATTCAGTGCGCCCTGACAAGACCAAGCCCCACGGGGTGACTCCCCATTCCGTAGAGGTTTGGGCGTAAAACTTTTCTTGCTGGTAATGGCCGAGTATTCCTGCAGGGGCGGCGTAAATATACATGAAGTAAATCATCAGTAGGCCCATGCAGCCAAGGCATCCAAAGAAAACCAAACGTCCCGGCGTCAGCTTTTGAAACGAGCGTAAGTGTCCGCTGTGGGAGATGGCCAAGTAGGTGAGGATTAAAGCCGTTGCGAATCCAATCAATGTTTCTGAGCGGGGGACAAAGGGGCTGAGGACTGTGGTACTCACTAAAATAATGACGATGGCCACAGTCCGGCTGAAGTTATATGCGAAGCAGGAAACAAAGATGACAACACTGAGGGTGATCTTGGAGTAAATAGAGGCCCAGAGCCCGTAACCCTCGCTATTGGCTGATTCTTCGAGCCAGGCTCCGGGGCGCAGCATGATGATGGGGCTACCCAACGCTGCCCCCAGGATGACGGCCCAAAGGGCTTTGGGGTTGGTTTGCAGCAACCAAATGAAAAAGATCATATAGCCGCCCATGAAAAATACCCGGAGAAAACCACGCAGGGACAGGAAAAACGGGTTATGCGTCAGCCAGTTGGTAATGAGCAGTGAAGCAAGGTAGCAGGCTAGCGCGAACAGTATGAGAGCCCCTTTTTTGGAAAAAATGATATGGCGGGTCTGATAGAGATAGATGGGCATGGGGATCCATACAACGAAGTCTGCCAGGGTGATGCGACCAACGAGATTAATATCCACCATTTGGCCGACTCCAAAGAGAAAGCCTAAGATGTAGGTAACGATACTTAGGGTTGTCATGATTTTAGCAGTTGCTCATAAAACGCTTTGAGTTGGAGCGCAAAGTTTTCTTCGGTGTATCGCTCGGCGACTTCTGTGGCGGCCTGTTGCCCCCATTGCCTGGCCTCCTGCCAATGGTTGTAGGCATAGAGGATGCCTTCAACAAGAGAGTCGATGGAACCGGTTTCCAGCAGGTAACCATTTTTAAGGTGTTCAATAGGGGCTCCGGAGTCCTCTGTTGTCAAGACGGGTAACCCTGCGGCCATGGCTTCCATGACGGAGCGGGCGCAACCTTCAGAGAGTGTGGGGAATGCAAACAGATCTGCTTCGGCCAGTGCTTGTTGTAAAATGTCATGGCTGACGTGGCCATGCATATGAATGTTTGCGGCCTCACACTGACTGAGCCAATCGGGTGGCAGAGAGACGGTGCCGTAAACGTCGAGCGAGATACCCGGATACTGCTCATGTAACTGCTGCATGGCGCGTAAGAGTAGCCGGGCCCCCTTGCGCATATCAAAACTACCCGTGAAAATGAGCCGAAGCCGATTGGGTGTGTGGCTGCGTTCGTGTGTTACGGCGAATTTTCTGGAGACGGGGCCGTGGATGACGTGGATGGGCTTGTCTTGCAGGCCGTACTGCTGGAGGCTTTTTTTGACGTATTCGGAATTAACCAGAATGGCGTCTGCTCGTTTGCAGTCGTCTTCCACCAACTGCCAGAACGCTGTGTGGTAGGATGCCTTTGAGTCGGGCCAATGCTGTGCTTCCTGAGCCAGATTGTCCCGGATGTGGGTGGGGTGGGCGATGCTGTGGGCGACAACGACTTTGATGCCTCTTTGTTGGACCTTTTCGATGACACCCGCCCCGCCTGCGCCGCTACGCAAGTGGAGGATGTCTGCGTCATGGATGTACTTGAGGGATTGGCGGGCAAATGCCTTCCAGGTAAAGGTGTCCGACCATATGGGCAAGTGGAGTTGCTGGCACATTTGTCTGATCCCCTCAAGGATTTCAGCCCCGGTGCAGCAGTCGATCTGGTCCCTGGCGAGTCCGGCCGGGCAGCGCAGCATCAGGCGTCGATGCAGGTCCGGTTTTTTGAGCAGACGGCCAATGCCGTTGAGAAGGAAGGCGGGGGTATGTCTGGGGACATACCCAGTGATCAGACGAACGTCGAAACCGGCTTTGACAAGCGCCAATGCGAATTCTGGAAAACGTAGTCGTCCCTGGCCTGACGATAGAAGTATTTTCATGGTGTAAGTGACGTGGGAGCAAAGCGTTTGGCTTCAGCAGAAGGGAGCGGGAAGATCGGCTTGATATCCGAATTGCTCAAAGTCTTCCGCGAATAGGGTCTTAATTAACGCTTGCGCTTCTGTGTCGTAAAAATCCTGAAGGTTGATTTTGCCGCCAGCGCCGATGTGCTTGAGGGCTTTGCCCTGGAGTTGGTGCTTTTCGCGAAATTGTGTGTAGTCTTGCTCCAATGATTCAAAGCGCAGGATTTCTTCGATGGCGAGATGTCCGTTGATGTCGATGAGAAAGCGTTTCTGCGTGCGGAGGTGGGCAAGGATATTGTGGTCTTGGCCTGCGTATGCTGAGGCCTCGGCCCAAAAGCGCTTAAATCCGTCCAGGTCTGTGTTTTGCTTGAAATGGCGATAGGTTGAGAGGGCGCGCGAGTAAGGGTTGCGGACGACGGCGAATTTTATCGCCCGGGCGCGTTGGGCGGGCGGGATGATGTTTAGCAGTTCGATCTCCGAGTAGGTTAGATGCTGTCCGGACAGTGTGTAGTCGTAGGGCCCAAAGACACGTTTACGCAGGGTCTGGTTTTGTGTTTTGTTCAGCAGGAATTTGGCGACGCGATTGGGGAAGCTGCGTTTACCGGGGATGCCGTCGATGAGGTCCAGCGATGACTCGATGGACTTGCCCGCATTTTTCGGTATGTGGATGAATAGCAGCTGTTTTTCTTGATGGTAGGCCATGATTTATTTCTGATCTTTAGGCATTTTTCAGGGAGCCGTCGGCATAACTTTGGGCGTACGAGTTTTATTTTTAATCAGCGAGAGAAGAGCCTTATGATAAATGCCGAGAAGGGCGAGGCCGACAATGGCAGTGTAGCCGGTTGCCGAAAGGCCGAAGCTCAACCAGGTGCCGGGCACCCAAAGCAGGGGAGCCAGGCCGGAGAGGAAAAGTAATGTCATTGCACCGAGGGCCCGGGGCGCGAGAAACCTCAGCTTGGGGATTTGCTCGCGGATATCCAAGGTGAAGAAATGGAAATTAAGCCCGATCATGCCGAGTGTGGCGATCAGTGCGGCTAGGGGGAGGCTGAGAAGACCGAGGGGCGTGAACTTTAACAGCACGACTGCCAGGAGGACTTGGACCACGGTACCGGTTGTCTTGATCAGCATGGAGGCATTGATGGCCCCGAAGCTGAGGTAGAGGGTGAAGATATAGCTGCCGATAGAGAGGGTCAGCAGCCAGATCGCCGCCAGCAGGGTAACGGATTGACCGGCAAACGGGGCGTCTTGCAACCACAGGTACACGAACGATTGATTGAAAGCTGCGTAGCCTCCGAGTCCAAGTGTGGAAATGGCGAGTATCCCCAGGTAGCAGTTCTTGAGCAGGGTACGGACACGTTCGCTGCGTTCGCTGCCGAGCAAGTGCGAGAAGGACGGAAAGGCGGCCAGGCTGAGGCGGGCTGTGGTCGTGCTGATGAGCATGCCGACCCGCAGGGTGGCATCGTAAGCGGCCGCCGCCTCCGCACTGAGAAACAGGGTGATGAGCGTCGGCTGGATTTTCTGGCCGACCCCTGTGCTGAGGACATTGAGCATGACCGCCGGTCCGGTCTTGCAGTAGTCTTTGAAGACATGGCGGGAGACCACTAGCCGGGGCACCAGAAGAAAAGCCAGGAAGCAGGAGTAGGCAACGCCTTGGGCTCCGATGATCAGGTTTCTGGCCAAAAGGCCGGTCGGGATTGCCAGTAGGCCCCACCCATGGTACAGGCCGTAGAAGATGGTCACGATCTGGGCGGTCGCTGCGATGGGGCGAGCAACCGCAATGGCGACCGGACGCTGGATCGCGTTCAGGAAGGAGTTGGAGCAGGAGCAGAAATACTGGATGGCGACGGCGAGCACACCGATCTGAAAGGCGCGTGTGAGCTCCTGCGACAAGGATTCCGGAGCGGAGAGCCAGTTGGGGATTTCTCCGCCCATCAGATAGCCCGCGTAGATGACGGGCAACAGGATCAACAGGTTGAACGCCAGCCCTGTCCACAGGTAGCTGACGCAGGTTGTTAGGTCTTTTTTGCCGTAGGCGTTTGAGGCCCGCTGGCCGGTGATCGCGGTCATGTCCAGCATGCCGATCCAGACGAGGATACCGCCACTGGCGAGCCAGTAGCCGTACTTTTCGGCACCCAGGATTTTGAAATACAAGGGGAGCAGGAGCAGGCCGATGACGATGAGCGTGCCTTGATCCGTCCAGCTTGTAATGACACGCCACAGGGTTGCTTTGCGGCGGCTTGGGGCCTTGTGGTGCAGGCTGTGCTTGAGCTCACGGATCATAGAGCGATCTCTTTGATCCAGTCGCGGTTGGCCACATGCCACTGGACGCTGCGCTTGAAGCCCTCGAAGGGGTCGATTTGCGGCTCCCAGCCCAAGAGCGACTTGGCCTTGTCGATGTTGGCCCAGGTTTCCTTCATGTCGGCTTTGTGGAAGGGCTTATGGTTGATGGTGGCCTTTTTGCCCAGGTGTTGCTCAAAGCATTCGATCATGGCGTTGATCGAGACGGGGTTGTTACCGCCCCCGAGGTTAATGATCTCGTAGCCCAGCGGTTTGAGTCCGGCAATGGTGCCGCGGGCGATGTCGTCCACATAGGTGAAATCGCGACTCTGGGAGCCGTCGCCGAAGAGCTCGATCGGGGTGCCCTCGTCGATCCACTTGATAAAGCGCAGGATGGACATGTCGGGGCGACCGGCGGGGCCGAAGACCGTAAAATAGCGGAGCACGGTCACGTCGATCCCGTAGAGGTGGTGGTAGGTGTAGGCCATGACCTCGGCGGCCTTTTTCGAGGCGGCGTAGGGAGAGATCGGGGTGTTGACCGGGAGGGTCTCGACGAAGGGCATGGGCTGGCCCGCGTAGAGCGAGGAGGTCGAGGCCAGCACGAACTTTTTCACCCCGTGGTCCTTCATGCACTCCAGCAGGTTGAGTGTGCCGTGGGCGTTCGTCGTCATATAGACGTGCGGGTTCTCCATGCTGTACCGGACTCCGGCACGGGCGGCCAGGTTGATGACGGCCCCGAAGGCGTGCTTGCCAAAAAGCTTTTTCACTGCGGGCAGGTCCTCGATGTCGATCGGCGCGAAGGTGAAGCCCGCGCGGCCCTGGAGCTGGTCGAGGCGGTACTGCTTGACGCGCACATCGTAGTAGTCGTTCAGATTGTCGATGCCGACGACTTCGTGCCCGGCGTCGAGCAGGAGTTCGGCGGTCTTGCTACCAATGAAGCCGGCGGCGCCGGTGACGAGAATGGGCTGTGACTTGTCCATGGGAAAAAACGGGTCTGGTAAAGTTAAGTGAGAAACTTGGAAATGACGGGCAGGAGTTTGCTCGCCTTGTTTTGCCACTGGAGCAACGACTCCAGGCGTTTCCGGGCCAGCATGTTGTCGGCCGGGAGCCGGTCGCGGAGGGATTCGAGGCGTTCCTTGCCGGTGCGCATGCGGGGCCGCATCTTGGCGTCGAGGAAATAGCCCAGCAGCCGCCGCATGGAGCGTTCCGGCGTGAACTGGTTGCCGCGCTGGCCGGGAATGGACTGGCGGTGGGCCGCCCCCATGTCCACCAGCAGTCGCAGGCCCTGTGAGGCGGACCCGGCGCTGATCTGGAGCTTTTGCCCGATCTCCTCCTGGGTTAGCGGGCCGTCCGCGCAAAAAAGCACGCCATAGATCTGA
The DNA here is from genome assembly GCF_014230085.1 of Ruficoccus amylovorans. Classification (NCBI taxonomy): domain Bacteria; kingdom Pseudomonadati; phylum Verrucomicrobiota; class Opitutia; order Puniceicoccales; family Cerasicoccaceae; genus Ruficoccus; species Ruficoccus amylovorans. The sequence continues at coordinate 35,858 of NZ_JACHVB010000044.1, forward strand.
GCGACGGACTTGGGCACGCCGAAGGAGTCGAACAGCCCGACAAAGATGTTCAGCAGTTCGATCTCCCAGTCCTGAAGGGTAGCGGTCGCTTCTTTTTGCATGTTTCTGATGTTTCTATAAATTCATTTTTTTATGAAATAAAGAAAAAACGACGCTCCCGGTTGGGACGACTGGCGACCAATGAAGGGTTCGGGATGGCTTATCCGTGTCGCAGTTGCCGCATCTCCAGTTGGATCAGGCGCTCGTACCAGGCGAGGCGGCGGCAGTATTCCCAGGCCTCGCGGCCTTCGAGGAAGCCGCCCCGCAGCACATAGGTATAAAAGAAGCGCAAAGACGGCCAGCCGGGCAGGCGGCTGACGAGGCGCTTGATGGCGGGATTACGCCGGGAGGCGTGGCGGGAGAAAATCTGCCTCAGCGGCACGTCGGAGCGGAGGCGGGCGGCGGCTTCCTGCTTGGCGTATTTGCGGTGGCGGCGTTCCCAGACTTCCCAGCCACCGCCGAAGGCGTAGTGCAGGTAGGGCTCTTTAATGTAGCCGATCTCGCCCTCCACCTGATCCTCCTTCTGGCCGTGCCCGAAGTCCGTGAAGCGCGCCCGCCCGCGTCGCAGGAGCCGGAATTGCCACTTGGGGAAGTTGTCCGAGCGCTTCAGCCAGCGTTCGCCCAGCATGAGCGCCCAGCACAGATAGTAACCGGCGAGCCCGTCCGGGGCGTGGGCGGTCTTGTCGGTCAGCTCGGCCAGCAGGGCAGGGGTGATGCGTTCGTCGGCGTCGAGAAAGAGCACCCAGCTGTGCTTGAGCGGGCAGTGGTCGAGCGCCCAGTTGCGCTGCTGGCCGAAGGACTGGAACGGGTTGACGGAGACGGTGGCCCCGGCGGCGGTGGCCAGCTCCGCTGTGCGGTCGGTGCTGCCCGAGTCCACCACGTGAATGTCGTCGCACCAGGTGAGGGAGTCGAGGCAGCCGGGCAGGTCGCGCTCCTCGTTGAGCGTGAGGATGATGACCGAGATGTCGGGTGCGGGGGGCATCAGGCGGTTATCTCAAGTCCGCTCGTTCACGCTGGCAATCCCGAAACAGGAGTAGGGCCTTTCCCGGGCGGGTTGAGACGGGCCGGATTTAAAGGGTTGTCAATTTTGTCGATATGGGGTCCATTGCGAGTTTTCCCTAATCCCGAAAGAAAAACCCTGCTGCTATGAAGATTTGCTGTATCGGTGCCGGTTATGTGGGTGGACCCACCATGGCCATGATTGCCAAGCAGTGCCCGGACATCCCGGTCACCGTCGTTGACATCAACCAGGCGCGTATCGACGCCTGGAACTCGGACAAGCTGCCGGTCTTTGAGCCCGGCCTGGACGAGGTGGTGAAGGAAGCCCGGGGTCGCAACCTCTTCTTCAGCACCGAGGTGGATGAGGCGATCCGCGAGGCGGACATGATTTTTATGTCGGTCAACACCCCGACGAAGACCTACGGGGTGGGTGCGGGCCGTGCCGCCGATCTCAAGTACGTCGAGCTGTGCGCCCGGCGCATCGCCGAGGTGGCCGAGTCGGACAAGATCGTGGTGGAAAAGTCCACCCTGCCGGTCCGCACCGCCGAGTCGATTCGTCGCATTCTGGCTGGTTCGGGCAAGAACCTGAACTTCCAGGTCATCTCCAATCCGGAGTTTCTGGCCGAGGGGACGGCGGTCGAGGACTTGACCGCGCCGGACCGCGTGCTCATCGGGGGCGAGGAGTCCGCCGAGGGCGACAAGGCCGTGCAGGCCCTCGTCGATGTCTATGCCCACTGGGTGCCGCGCGAGCGGATTTTGACCACCAATGTCTGGTCGTCCGAGCTGTCCAAGCTCACCGCCAACGCCTTCCTCGCCCAGCGCATTTCCTCCATCAACGCCATTTCCGCCCTCTGCGAAGTCACCGGGGCGAACGTGGACGAGGTCGCCCACGCCATCGGGCGGGATTCGCGCATCGGCCCAAAATTCCTGCGCAGTTCGGTCGGCTTCGGCGGCTCGTGTTTCCAAAAGGACATCCTCAACCTCGTGTACCTGTGCGAGCACTTCGGTCTGCCCGAAGTGGCCAAGTACTGGGAGCAGGTGGTGGCCATGAACGAGCACCAGAAGCGCCGCTTCGTGGACCGCATGGTGAGCACGCTCTTTAACACCGTCTCGGGAAAGAAAATCGCCATCCTTGGCTTCGCCTTCAAAAAGGACACCAACGATACCCGCGAATCGCCCGCCATCAGCGTCTGCCGCGACTTGCTGGAGGAGCAGGCCAACCTTGCCGTTTACGATCCCAAGGTCGAGCCCGCCACCATCCGTCATGACCTCGCGCTGGCCGAGGGCGACGAGCGCGTGGACATTTGCACCGACCCCTATGTGGCCATCCGCGGCGCGCACGCCGTGGCCATTCTGACCGAATGGGACAGCTTCAAGGCCCTCGACTGGGAGCGCATTTATAGGGAAATGCTCAAGCCCGCCTTCGTCTTCGACGGTCGCAACATCCTGAACCTCTCGGATTTGCGCAAAATCGGCTTCGAGGCCTACGGCATCGGCAAAGGCGGCGAACGCTAGCAAACGCTCGGCGTTTGATCCGATTGAGGGGGCTTGGCCCCCTACGGAGCCAGAAAGGCTCCTACCCCCCTCCCGGTGCGTTGCCGCGCCGGAGCCTGAGGGGCTGGGCTTCCAGCGCGGTGCGTGACCGCACGGGACATAGAGTGGCTGTGCCCTACCCGTCCAGAAAGGCCGCTACCCGCTCCTCCTTCCTTCCGGGAAAGTGCCAGCATGGATGAGCCGACACCCGTTCCCTACCGGGGCGGTCAGTACGCTTACGGGGCAGGAGCCTTTCTGGCTCCGATGGGGCAGCGCCCCATCACGGTGCGAAGCACCGAGGGTGCAGGGCACGCCCTGCTCTAAAAACTTGAACCCGTCCGTTCCTTGCCCATGCTGATGCCCTTACGCTGCCGGGCGGTTGTGGCCGGTCGGAGGCGGTATTCGCTATGACCAGCCAGGAGCTTTTAGATCATTTCAAGGAAACCCCGGTGCTCGTGGTGGGCGACCTCATGCTCGACCACTACCTGTGGGGCGACGCCACGCGGATCTCGCCCGAGGCCCCGGTGCCCGTTGTGGCGCAGGTGCGCGACACCTATACGGCGGGCGGGGCGGCCAATGTCGCCATGAACCTGGCCGCGCTCGGCGCGCCGGTGGAGCTTTTCGGCTGGACGGGCCGGGACCGGGCCGGGGACATCCTGCTCGATGTGCTGGAGCGCAACGGGATTGTTTACTCGTCGCAGTGGCGCTCGGAGCGCATCCCGACGATTGAGAAGACCCGCGTCATGGTCCGCCAGCAGCAGCTTTGCCGGATCGACCGGGAGGACCACCGCGACGCCTACGCCTTCGACAGCGACGCCTGTTTAAAGGTGCTGGAAAAGAAAATCGCCGCCGCCAAGGCCGTTATCGTTTCGGACTACGCCAAGGGCGTGGTCACGGAAAAACTCCTTTCGCGCCTGCTGGAGTTCCGCGAGGCCGGGGGCTGCCTGATCGCGGTCGATCCCAAGCCCAAGCGCAAGCTCAACGTCAAAGGCATGGACCTGATCACCCCCAACCGGGACGAGTCCCTGCAAATGGCCGGGATCAGCATCGACCCGCACGACCCCTTTCCCGAGACCGAAGTCACCCAGGGTATCTGGGAGCACTACGCCCCGCGCCACCTGGTGGTCACGCTGGGGGCGGACGGCATGCTCGTCTGCGACGAGGGCAAGGTCGCCCACCGCATCCCGACCGTGGCCCGCGAGGTCTTCGACGTGTCGGGCGCGGGCGATACCGTGATCGCCACTCTCACCCTCGCGCTGGCGGCGGGTGCCGCCATCGAGGAGGCCGCTCATCTGGCCAACCGCGCGGCGGGCATCGCCATCGGCAAGCTCGGCACCGCTACCGTCACCCCCAAGGAAATTCTCGACTATGAAATTCAGCATTGAAGCGGCCCGCAACGAACTGGCCGAAGTCCTTTCCGCCTTCACGGGGCAACTGCCCGCCGTCGAGCGTAGCGGACGCGCCATCATCGAGTGCCTCCATCAGGGGGGCAAGATACTCTCCGCCGGTAACGGCGGCAGCGCGGCGGACGCGCTGCACCTGGCCGAGGAGTTCACGGGCCGCTACAAGGGCGACCGGCCTTCGCTGGCCGGGCTGTGCCTGAGCGTGGACGCCACCGTCCTGACCTGCATCGCCAACGACTACGGTTTCGACGCGGTGTTTTCACGTCAGATCGAGGGGCTGGGGCGTCCGGGGGATGTGTTTGTCGGCTTCACCACGAGCGGCAACTCCTCCAACCTGCTGGCCGCCTTCGAGGTCTGCCGTGAGCGCGGAGTGACGAGCATCCTCGTCTCCGGCGGCGACGGCGGGAAGGCCCACGGCCTGACCGACTACGAGATCCTTGTGCCCTCGCGCACGACGGCCCGCATTCAGGAGATCCACACTTTTATCCTCCACCAGTGGCTCGAAATGGTCGAGCAGGAGGAGTGGCACTGATCGGCACACGGCAGTGACTGAACTTGGCGCGACCACTTTGGCCCTCAACAACGTATTTACATCTCTATGGGTTCTTCCAGAAGCACGGCTCACGACCCGGTAGCAGCTTTCCGGCAGCGCTCCGAGCGTTCCCGCTCGCGTGAGCCGATCCCGGGACGCGAATGGCGCACGATCATCGGACTGGCGTTGCTGGTCATGCTTGGGCCGTGGATGCTGGGAAGCATGCGGATGTGGCCGCAGGTGATCCTGTTCGGGATCAGTGTTTTGACTTTTGCGCAATTGTTCATTCCGGCTCACCGCCGGGATGAGGTGCCGAAGCAGTATCTGAGGCGCTTGCTGCGTTTTCCGGTTTTCTGGGCCGGTCTGTTACTGCTGGTATTCATCCTGATCCAGGCGTTCAACCCCTCCATGCGCGTCGGGCACAAGGACATTGAAGGCTGGACGCACTTTAGCTCGGCCTGGTGGCTGGCTCCGGTCAAGCACATCGACTGGTTGCCGACGAGCGTCGATGCGCCTTTCTCGGTTGGCAATGCTTGGCGCTCGCTGATGAACTGGGCGACGCCGCTGTTGGGGATGTGTACGGCTTGGGTCGGGTTGAGTCGTCGTCGGTCAGTCATTGTTCTATTTTGGTTGATTTGCCTGAATGGTGTGGTTTTGGGTGGCGTGGGGTTGGCTCAACAGTTGACGGGTGCGGATATGATTTTGTGGAGTTATAGTAGTTCTAATGGTGAGTTCTTCGGCACTTATCCGTATAGAAATCATGCCGGTGCATATTTTTATCCGATTCTTGCATTGTCGTCAGGGATGTATTTTTACTACATGCGACGTGCGCACAGGCGGATGCAGAAGTCTCATCCCGGCATTGTGTTTCTTGTGATTGGTGTGTCCCTCGCACTAACTCTGGCGGCGTGCCTTTCCCGTGGCGGGATCCTGATGGGGGCGGTTGTTTTGTTGGCTTTTGTTCTGCTCTACTTCGTGAGCATAATAATGCACAAAAGTTTTCGGACCTTGATTGGCGGTATCGTTGTTTTGCTGGTATTACTGGTTGGTACGTCTTACGTGCTTGTCGGGATTGTGGGTGTCGAAGGGATCGAGGCCCGCTTTAGGAGCACAATAAAGGAAAAAGATGGCAATCTAGAGTTAGACCGTTCGTCTCAAATGCGTCTTCTGATGTCCAGGGCTACTTCGGAGATGTTTCTGGACCGGTCAGCATATGGATGGGGAGCTGGCTCTTACCGCTGGATTTTTCGCAACTACCAAATGAAGCCAGAATATGACGCTTTATGGCGTGTGCATTACAAGAGAAAGGGGCAATGGAGGTTTTACCGCCTTGGCATCCAGTACGCTCACTGTGACATCCTGCAATTCGCGTCTGAAACGGGGGCCGTGGGGGTGGGCCTGATAACGGCACTGGGGTTATCCTGGCTGGGGCTTATCCTGTATTACATTCGTGCGGTTTCCTTCGAGCATGTGATGATTCTCTTGGGCTGCCTGCTGGCGCTGGTGCATGCGTCCTTTGAGTTTAACCTCAGTAACCCTTCTGTCCTCGTGCTGGTCAGCCTGCTGGTGGCCCTGACTGTAACCTGGCTGCGGCTCAATCCCCGCTTCGCCAATAAAGGTGAAACCGACTCTTTATGAAACTTTACGATCCCAACCGCCTGCTCCTGATCGCCGGTCCCTGCTCGCTGGAAACCGAGGACGTGACCTTCTCTGTGGCTGACAAGCTGGCCGAACTGGCCGCCGCGCACCCGGAGTTGAACGTCGTCTTCAAGGGCTCCTTCGACAAGGCCAACCGCACCTCGCTCGGCAGTGAGCGCGGTCCCGGCATGGAGGAGGGCCTGGCCCGTCTCCGGCAGGTGAAGGAAAAGACCGGCCTGCCGGTGACGACGGACTTCCACCTGCCCGAGCAGGCCGCGCCCGTAGGCGAGGTCTGCGACGTGCTTCAGGTGCCCGCCTTCCTCTGCCGCCAGACTGACCTGCTGGTGGCCGCCGCCCAAACCGGGCGCGTGGTCAACGTGAAAAAGGGCCAGTTCCTCTCGCCCGCCGAGATGCGCTTCGTAGTGGACAAGCTGGAGGGGGCCAAGGCCGCCGAGATCTGGCAGACCGAGCGCGGCTCGACCTTCGGGTACCAGAACCTCGTGGTCGATATGCGCTCCTTCTCGATCATGAAAGGCTACGGGCACCCGACCGTTTTCGACGCCACCCACAGCGTGCAGCTTCCCGGCGCGGGTGGGGGCAAGACCACCGGCCAGCGCGAGTTCGTGCCCGCCTTGGCCCGCGCGGCGCTCGGCGCGGGGGCCGACGGCCTGTTTTTTGAAACCCACCCGGACCCGTCCAAGGCCATTTCTGACGGCCCGAACCAGATTCCGCTGGAGCAGTTCGCCGCGCTGGTCGAGTCCTGCCTGCGCGTCTGGTCCGCCGTCCGCATCCAAGCCTGATGAATACCGAAAAACGCACCCATTTCTCCTCCGCGCTCGATGTGTTCGAGCGCGGCAGGACTGCGCTGGATGAGACCCTGGAGCGCATGCGGCCCAACTTCGACGCCTTCGTCGAGGCGCTGCTAGCGGTTGAGGGGAAGATCGTGCTGACCGGCATCGGCAAGTCCGGCATCATCGCGCACAAGCTCGCGGCCACCTTTGCCAGTACGGGCACGCCCGCCGTCTATATCAACGCTGCGGAGGCCCTTCACGGCGACCTCGGCGTGGTGGGAAAGGGGGACGTGGTCCTGATGGTTTCCAACAGCGCCGAGACGGTCGAGATGATCAAGATGCTGCCTTCGATCAAGCACATCGGGGCCAAGGCGCTGGGGATTTTTGGCAAAACCAACACCCCGCTGGCCGCCCGTTGCGACCTGGTGCTCGACGCCTCCATCGAGCGCGAAGCCTGCCCGCTCAACCTCGCCCCGATGACCAGCGCGATGATCGCCCTCGTCATCGGCGACGCCCTGGCCGTGGCCATGATGAACGCCCGGCATTTCCGTCCGGAGCAGTTCGCGCTTTTCCACCCCGGCGGGACGCTGGGCCGCCGCCTGCTGCTGACGGCGGCGGACGTCATGCTGACCGGCGACCAGATGCCCGTGGTCCCGGCGCAGGCCAGTTTCGAGCAATTGATCGGCGAAATGAGTCGCCCGAACCTCGGGGCCGTGCTCGTGGTGGACGGGGAAAACCGCCTGTTGGGGATCATCACCGACGGGGATATCCGCCGCGCCATGCTGCCCGGCGGGGGCGGCCCCTGCGAGGCCAGCAAGCTCATGACCGCCCACCCGAAATCCGTCCACCCCGAGACTCTGGCCGGAGAGATCATGGACCTGATGGAACAGTACCAGATTTACGTGGTCCCGGTGGTGGATGCCAAAGGTTGCCTCGCGGGCATCCTGCGCATGCACGACATTCTCGGCTGATCGTTGGCGGGCGGCGTCCGTTGCCTTGAGCCAATTTTCTAACCCCCCTCTCAAAAACGAACGCTATGCCCGTACGTATCTTTTTTCGTCTATGCCTGTTCGCGGTGGCCGGGGGCCTGCTGTTGTCGGAAGCGGGAGCCGGCGGGGCGGAGCCGGAGAAATTATCGATCGTGGCTCCCGCCGATCCGGCCAAAGAGGAAGCTCAGGCCGTTGACCTGCTGACGGAGACGCTGGGGAAGATTTATCCGGAGCGGGTCGAGGTGGTGACGGGGGGAGAGGTCCCACTAACCGGCCCGGCGATTTTTGTCGGTGGGGACTATCCCGGCTATCCGGCGGACGGGGAAACGGCTCGCTGTGCCTCGGCGGATGCGCTGGACGAGGATGGTTTTACATTAATCCGGCACCGTCCCTGGCGTCCCAAAGTGGGGCCCCGGCGGGTGGGGTACCGGCCTCTGCGGCTCCGCCCCGCCGGGGCGGAGGATTGGTTGGCGATTGTCGGGGCGACCCCGAGGGGGACGTATTACGGAGCGGCCTGGCTCCTGCGCGAGCACTATGGGGTGCAGTGGCTTTTCCCGGGGGAGGACGGCCTGAGCCTGCCGGAAACAGCCCCCGCGCTCTTGCCTCGCTCGGGCCGGGCGGTCGAGCCGTCCTTTGAAGAGCGTCGGCTGGGGCACAGTCTCAGCCCGGAGCAGAAGGACTGGTCGCTGCGCAACGGCTTGGGCAGCCGTTTTTATTATAATCACAACCTGCACCGCCTGACCGACCAGCAGCTTTTCAAGGACAACCCCGACTGGCAGTCCGAGGCCTGGGGACGGCGGACGAATCGGGTCACGGGGAAGGGGCCACAGCCCGACCTGCTCTCGCCCGGCTATCAGGCGCATATCGGGCAGCAGGCGGCGAAGTCCCTCGATGAGCACCCCGGCGAGCAGAGCGTGTCGCTCGGAATCACCGACAGCGTGACCTTCGACCGCAGCGAACGCACCCGCTCGGTGGTCGAGCCGTTTCGTTATTTTCGGGGGAGGCCGGATTACTCGGATGTCATTTTCGGATTCACCAACGCCGTGGCGCTCCAGCTCTTTGAGGACGGCGAGGGGGGCAACAAGTACGCCGACCGGGTCTTGACCCAGCTCGCCTACTACTACGCCGAGGAGGTGCCGCAGATCGAGCTTCAGCCGCAGATCATGCCCTGGCTGACCTCCGACCGGGCGCAGTGGTTCGACCCGGAGGTGCGCGCCGGGGACGAGGCGCTCATCCGCCGCTGGGAAAAAACCGGCGTGAACAAGCTCGGCTCCTGGGACTACTACGAGGGCATCCCGTTTTTCATCCCGCGCCACTACCCGACGGTCATTGGCGAGTCGCTGCCCTATCTGCACACGCACGGCGTGCGTTCGTTTTTCGCCGAGGGGCTGCGCAACCCCGGACTGGACGACCCGAAATACTGGTTGGCCGCGCAGTTGCTCTGGGACGTGGACAAAGCCCCCGCCGTGCTGATGGACGAGTATTTTGAGCGTTGCTATGGCGAAGCCGCCGTGCCCATGCGGCGGTTCTTCGACCTGTGCGAACAGGCGTGGATGGACCAGCCTCCGCCGGGGCGATGGATCAAGTATTTCACCGCGCCCTCGCAGGCGGAGCTGTTTCCGCCGGAACTGTGCCGGGAACTGCGGGCCTGCCTCGATGACGCGCAGGCACTGGCCGAAAGCGACCTGATCCGTCGGCGCATCGCCCGGGTCTCGGACAGCTTCGCCCTGACGGAGCTGGCTGTGAACCGCTACCAGACCTGGCGACGGCTGGCTTCACAGGCGCGGGTGACCTCCGCCGACGCGGCCGAGTGGCTGGCCACGGAGTCCGCTCTAAACCGGGCCATGACCGGGCAGTGGCGGCGCAGCCTGCCGCTGTTTTTCCTCCTGCGCAGCAACCCGACTTTTCGCGGGACCGAGCCGCCGGAAGGGGCCGAGCCGGTTCTGGTCGAGTCCTTTGGCGAGCTGCTGATCCCCGAGCCGGTCGTGACGGCCAGGGACTACCCGGGGCTGGTCGTCAACAAGGCGGGCGAAGGCGAGTGGGAGCTGACCCTGCGCAACTGCGAGGCCCTGCGTCTGGCGCAATCCTCCCAAGCCGCCCGCGAAGCGGACGGCGGCGAGGGTGAGGGTGGCCTGCGGGTCGAGGGGGTCGAGTACTTCCGGCTGGAGCGCAGCCTTTCCTGCGCCGGGATCGGGCAGCTCTACCTGCGGGCGTGGGCGCGGGGCAAGCTCAGCGGGGACGCTCAGGTGTTTGCCTCGGTGCGCTTTCAGGACGCCAAGGGCAAGGCCATGGGCACCTGGAACATGGACGCGCTGCCTTTCGGGGAACACGGCTGGCTGCCCCTGACCGTGCTGGCGGACTCGCCCGCCGGAGCCGCCACCGCCAGCATCACGCTCGTGGTCCAGAATCAGGGGCCGGGGGACTGGATTGACTGGGATGACATCGCCCTGTATAAAGTTCCCGTTCGCTGATTTCCCCATTTTTCCATCTTTTCCGTTTACCTGAACAGGCCCTAACAGGAAGGCCGGGAAGTGAGGAAGGACATGCTTCCGTTCTTGCTTATCGTTCTTTCCGCTCTTCCTGTTAAATCTCTTTATTTTCCCTGAGCATGACCATCCTCGTCACAGGCGGCAGCGGCTTTATCGGCACGCATCTGGTGCGTTACCTCCTGCGGGAGACCGGGCACGGGGTGGTCAATGTGGACAAGCTGACCTACGCCGCCAACCCATCCCCTGTGCCCGCCGCGACGGACGCGGCCCGCTATCGGCTGGTGGTGGCGGACATCGCCGACAGCCGGACGCTGGCCGATGTTTTCGCCGGGGAAAAGCCCGGCGCGGTCATCCATCTGGCGGCGGAGTCGCATGTGGACCGTTCCATCACCGGGCCGGAGGCGTTCATCCAGAGCAATATCGTCGGCACCTTCCGCCTATTGGAGCAGGCTCGGACGTATTTTGAGGGGCTGTCTGGCCCGGCGCGGGAGAGCTTCCGCTTCCTGCATGTTTCGACGGACGAGGTTTACGGTTCGCTCGGGCCGGAAGGGGCGGCGTTTACGGAAAGCTCGCCCTACGAGCCGCATTCGCCCTATTCGGCCAGCAAGGCCGCCGCCGACCACCTCGCGCGGGCCTGGCACACGACCTACGGCTTGCCGGTTATTGTGACTAATTGCTCGAACAACTACGGCCCCTGGCAGTTCCCCGAAAAGCTGATCCCGGTCACGATTATCAAGGCCCTGCGCGGCGAGCCGATCCCGGTCTATGGCCGGGGCGAGAACGTCCGCGACTGGCTCCACGCCGCCGACCACGCCGAGGCGCTTTACGCCGCGTTGGAGTGTGGCCGGGTGGGGCGGACCTATAACATCGGGGCCGACAATGAGCGCCGCAACATCGACCTCGTGCAGTCTCTCTGCGCCCTGCTGGACGAGTTGGCCCCCTCGCCGCAAGGCTCGCACGGGCGGCTGATCTCCTTTGTCGGGGACCGCCCCGGCCATGACCGCCGCTACGCCATCGACGCGAGCCGGGCGCGGGAGGAGCTGGGTTGGCGGCCCCGGACGGATTTTCTGCGCGGGTTGCGCGAGACGGTGCTCTGGTACCTGGAAAACCGCGACTGGTGGGAGGCGGCGCTGGCGCGAATGGATGTGCCGGGTACGCCGGGCGCTTGGGGTGTGACTGCGGCAAGGGGCCGCGCCGCAAGCTTGCCTGCGGACGGGCCGGGCGACTAAGCTGTTGCCTGATTTTCCATCAAAAACTCCGTCCATGAAAACGCGCAAAGGCATCGTACTGGCGGCGGGCACCGGCAGCCGCCTCTACCCGCTGACGCTGGCCGTGAGCAAGCAGCTCCAGCCCGTCCACGACAAGCCGATGATCTATTACCCGCTCTCGGTGCTCATGTTTGCGGGCATTCGGGCGATCCTCATCGTGACCACGCCGCAGGACCGGCCCTTGTTCGAGCGGCTGCTCGGGGACGGTTCCCAGTTCGGGCTGAGCTTCACCTACACCGGCCAGCAGGAGCCGGGCGGGCTGGCGCAGGCGTTTTTGTTGGGGGCGGATTTCCTGGCGGACGGACCCTCCGCGCTGGTGTTGGGGGACAATCTCTTTTACGGGCACGACCTCATCCGCACCGTTCGGCAGGCGGCGGCCCGCGAGACGGGAGCGACGATTTTCGCCACACGGGTGGCCGATCCGCGCGCCTACGGGGTGGTGGAACTGGATGCCGGAGGCCAGGTGCTCTCGCTGGAAGAAAAACCGGAGCGCCCGCGCTCGAATCTGGCCGTACCGGGCCTGTACTTCTACGACGGGCAGGCGGTCGCTCTGGCGCGGACCTTGCGGCCCTCGGCCCGGGGCGAACGGGAGATCACCGACCTGAACCGCCTCTATCTGGAGGCCGGGCAACTGCGTGTCGAACAGCTTGGCCGGGGGACAGCCTGGCTGGACTCGGGCACGCACGCGGACTTGCTGGCGGCGGGGACTTTTGTCGAGACGATTGAGAAGCGCCAGGGCCTCAAAATCGCCTGCCTGGAGGAAATCGCTTTCCGCCAGGGCTGGATCGACTCCGATACGCTCCGGCGGCAAATCGACCGCATGGGGAAATCCTCCTACGGGGCGTATCTGCGGACACTGCTATAGCGCCGGAGTTTAAAAGTCGGGCTGGGTCCTACTCGCTGACGAAGACGATGTCGTCCTTGTGTCCGTCAGCAAACTCGTATTGGAGCGTGCGGTTGAGTCCTTCGGCCAGCGTGTAGGGGGCCTGGAAACCGCAGCTATGGGCCCGGGTAGCGTCGAACTGGGTGGTGGCGCAGAATTTTTTGACGCGCACTGCGCTGACCGGAAATTTCTTGCCGCTGAGCTTACTCAGTACATCGAAGGAGAGCCCCCCGAGCATCCCCAGGCAATAGGGAATGCGGACGGAAGGAACCTGCGTGTTGAGGCTTTTTTCCACCTGGGCGACGAGGCCGTTCATGCTGAGGTCGGGCTTGTCGATGTAGTTGAAAACCTGATACCCCGGCTGTTGGTTATTCAGGTGGTGCCGGATGAAGGCGACGATGTTGCCCACGTATGCCATCGACTTGTAATTCTCGCCCTTGCCGACCATGAGGAATTTATGCGAAGCGATTTGTCGCAGCAGGTTATAAACGTTACCGCGGTTGCGCTCGCCGAAAATGACCGTGGGGCGGATGATGGTCAGGGAACGTTCCTCCGGCCGGGCCTGGTGCCAGGCGCGCAAGACCTCTTCCGCCTGCCATTTGCTTTTACCGTAGTGGTTGAAGGGATCGGCGGGATGGTCCTCGGCGGGGTTTTCCTTATTGAGTCCGTAAACGGCGACGGAACTGGTGAAGATGATGTTGCGGACGCCGTTCTTGTCCATGGCGGCGAGCACGTTTCTGGTGCCCTGGACATTGACATCGTAGTAGAGCGAGGTGGGGCTGACATCGTCCCGGTGCTCGGCGGCCAGCAGCACGACCGAGTCCTGCCCGGCCAGCGCCCGGTCGAGCTCCTCCTGGTGCCGGACATCGCCACTCACCGTGATCTCCGGGTAAAAGACGCTCTCGCGTTTGTCGAAGTTGCTCAGTTGGCAGTCGTCCTTGATCAGTTCGATCAGGCGGCTGCCGACAAAGCCGGATGCACCGATGAGGCAAATATTTTTCATGACTGCCGGGTGATAAACTGTTTGAGCTTCGGCAGAAGCCGTACGGCGGGGTAGAGTGGGGAGACGGAAATACCGTTATTGCGAAAGGCGCGCATGATCTGTCTGTTGCCGCGGATGATCTCCCGGATGGACCCGGTGCTGTGCCCGCCGTAGCGCATCTTGACCATGGTCTGATCGAGGTAACTCGATTGGGCATGGTGCTTCTCCATAAAGCGGAGCATCAGTTCGAAGTCCGCCGATACGCTCATGGAAATGTCGAAAAGGCCGTGGCGTTCGTACAGTTCGCGGCGCACGAAGAAAGTCGGATGGGGCGGATGCCAGCCGCTTTTGAAGCTGCCGGGGCGGTAGGGGGAGGATTTCCAGTGGCGCAGGACACGCGAGGTGTCATTCGGGCTGACGAAGTCGAGATTGCCGAACACGACGTCGCATCCGGTCTGGCAAAAGGTGTCCGCGACTTTTTCCAGAACGCTCTCGTCGGCGTAGAAATCGTCGGAGTTGAGGATTCCTACTATGTCTCCGCTGGAGGCGGAAATGCCCTTGTTCATAGCGTCGTATATGCCCTTGTCCGGTTCGGATATTATCTGGGATATACGGTTCGGTACGGTATTGATTATTTCCAGGGTATTATCACTGGAGGCACCGTCTATGATGATATGCTCTATCTGTGCGAATGTCTGGGCATGGACGGAGGCGACACAATCCTTGACGAAAGCGCTGCTATTATAGGTGGCAGTTACGATAGACAGAGTTAAGCTATTGGAGGTACGTTTGTTAACGGAACCCGGCGTGCCTGACGCCGGCACCCGCTCCAAGGGACTCTGAGTATCTTTCATGGTCGGATCTGCTTCTGGAAAAGCGAAAGGAACTACCGGCATGCCTGATTACAGGCAACAAGAAAAACCTCGTCAAATCAGGCAGAGGGCAACGAATCGACCACGCTCTTGCCCTCTCATTATATTCGGTCGCAGCAACTTGTTTGTTACGTTATTTTTACAACAAAGGATTCCGGTCAGTCTTCCTTGTTCGTTATTAGAACACTGCGAATAACCTGTCACGAGCGAGACGAGAGCAATTTGGATATTGGGCAAGGCGACTTCGGGCGCAGCTTGGGTCAGTCCAACTGGCCGACCCACTCGATGAAGCGCTCTTTCCAGACCGAGGACTCGGGAGTTCGCCCCAAGCTGAAGCCGTGGCCCCCGCTTGAGACGGGCATCCAGACCGTGGGCACGCCGTGCTCTTTGAGGGCGGTGGCCAGGCGTTCGCTGTTCTCGATGACAACGACCTTGTCGTCTGTGGCATGGACGAGAAAGAACGGCGGCCAGTCGCCGGTGACGCGCCGGTCGAGGGAGAAATCAATCAGGCGCTGCTCGGAGGGGGCGCTGCCGAGCAGGTTATCGCGGGAGCCGCGGTGAGCGATGTCGTCGCTCATGGATACGACCGGGTAAACCAGAGCGACGAAGTCGGGGCGGGTTCCCTCCTCCCTCGTGCCAAAGACGGCGGTGGAACCGGCGAGGTGGCCTCCGGCGGAAAAGCCCATGATCCCGATCCGGTCAGGGTTAATGTCGAGATCGGCGCTGTGGTCCCGCAGGTAGCGAATGGCCGCGAGGGCGTCCTGTTGGCTCCGGGGCAGGCCGTCGCCGGTTGCGTCCGGGGCGGGCAGGCGGTACTTCAAGACGGCAGCCGCCACGCCTTGCGAGGAGAGGTAGCGGGCGATGGCCAGTCCTTCGCGATCATAAACCACGGCAGCATAGCCGCCGCCGGGACAGATGACGACGGCAGGATGGCCTGGCAGGGGATGCTCGGGCAGGAAGAGGTTCAGGGTGGGCTGGGAAATGTCGCGAATGGTCCGGTTTAGGCCGCGGTCATCGAGATGTTTCTGCCGATACGTTACCAGTTCGGGGGGCGGAGTGGCTTCGCCGGCCGTCGTTATTGGGAGAACGATCTCCCCGGAGCGTGGCGTGGCGGCCAGGCTCAGCGTCATGGCAAGCGCGAGGGTAAGGGCTGCGCAGAGGTGTGTTTTCATGCTTATTTTTTGGGGGGGAGGGGGGGGGGCAGTGGCTTGGGGCAAACATGCCGAGGTCGTAAATCAGCATACAGCTTTCAGATAGTCAGAAAAAAGCTTTTTATTGAGCTTCTCAATTTCGGCGAAGGAGAGAGATTTACAGGAGCACTTATGGATGATGTGGGTGCCTTCTGGTATTACAGGTCAGTTGGGCAATCCGGTCAGAGCTTGCGACGAATTTTGTATGGTCCCGTCGAAGCGGCATCTACCGCCGCCCCTCCACCGGCAACTTGCCCCATTTCTGCGTTATATACTTTTGATAGCGGAAGGTTCCGTTATCTGAGACCCGGGGCGGATCGACCGCCGCCCGGGTCTTATTGTATCTGGACCGGTCGATGAACCAGGAAAGGAGGCCCTCATGGCAATCGTACTGGAGGCCAACTATTGCAAGAAGCTCGGACTGCCGGGGTACTCGTCGCACCAGTACGGGGTGACGATCCGGGCGGAGCTGGGCGACATCAACCAGGTCCCAGAGGAGTCGGAGCGGGTGTACCGCCTGCTCCAAACCTCCGTGGACCGCGAACTCCAACAGACCGGCTGGCTGCCGCAAGGCAGGCAGCCGGGCTCAACCACCACCCCGTCGCAGGCGGACCCGTCCTCGCCACCGCCCACCGGCGAGGACACCTGGACCTGCTCACCCAAACAGCGTGAGCTGATCCTCAGGCTCGTAGAAGAACACGCCCTCGACAAGCAGGCCATCAACGAACTGGCCCGTCAACGCTTCGGCAAGGGCGTGCGCTCCCTCAACAAACTCGAAGCCTCCGGGCTGATCGACGAGTTACTGGAACGCCACGGGGGCAAGGGCCAGGCCGCTCGCTCCCCACGCCGGGGCAGCACCCGTCGCACGGCCCCAACCGGGAGGGCGCCATGATCCGGCCCGCCGATCCCGACCACCGCCCCCCGGCGGATGTCGTGGCCTTCCCGCTGCGCTCCAGCGACGGGGCGCTGGCCCACGTCAGCCCCTCGTCCATCCGCGACTACCTGCAATGCTCCCTGCGCTTCTATTTCAAGCGCGTGCTGGGCCTGCCGGAGCCGGGCAGCGTGAGCTTGCACCTGGGCAAGGCCGTCCACGCGGGCATCCAGGCCTACTGGATCGCCCGCTGGCGCGGCGGGGATGCCTCGACCGAGGCGGTCCTCGCCAGCTACCAGACGGCCTTCGCCGCCCACGAGCAGGAGGCCTCCGTCTCCTTCGCCGAGGAGGAACGGGAAACCACCCTGGCCAAGGGCGAGTCCCTCCTGCGGGCCTACTGCGAGAGCGAACACGCCCAGACCGAAGCCAAGCCCATCGGGGTCGAGGTCAAGCTCCAGGACGACTTCCCGGAGCTGCCCTCGCCCCTGCTGGGCTACGTGGACCTGGTTCTGTCCGCTGCGGACGGCCCGGTGGTGTGCGACTTCAAGACGGTCGCCGCCACCCCCAACGTCGAGCTGGAGGCCTTCCTGCACGAGGGGCAACTGTGCGCCTACCAGTTGCTCATCGAGGAGGCCACCGGACAACCCGTCTCGGCCCGCGAACTGGTCTTCCTCGTCAAGACGAAGACGCCCAAGGTCATCGTCCACCGACTCCCGCCTGCCGACGAGGCTGCCCGGGAGCGCTTCTGGAGCATGGCCCAGGCCATGGTGGACGGGGTCTATCACGAGCGCTGGCATCCGCAGCCGGGCATGCACTGCGGCTGGTGTCCGTACCGCGGACCCTGCGCCCGCTGGAGGGGAGGCAACGATGTGGCCTAACCTCATCCTCGTCCTGCTCACCGTGGGGGTGGCGGTCGCCTGCCAGTGCGGACCGCCACCCGCCTCGCCGCCCCCGGTGGACTTCGGGCCCCTCGCCGGGGCGCTCCGGGTCCTCGGAGGCTCGTCGGTGCTCTGCTCCCTGATCTGGGGAGCGAGCCTCATCACCCAGGCCAAACTCAAGCAAAAGGACAACCGTGAACCTGATCCTGCGACTGCTGCTCGTCGGACTGAGCTGCTACACCCTCG
>NZ_JACHVB010000045.1 GCF_014230085.1 Ruficoccus amylovorans
GCGAGAGGGTGCTTAAGCATGGCGGTTTGCGAGAACCAACATGTCAACAAGAAGCTACCGTCGCCTCCGCGTGGAGGATCGTCCCATTATTTATCGCATGCGTAAAGCCGGAAAGAGTCAGCGCGAGATCGCCCATTTTCTGGGGTTTTCTCAATCGAGCATCAGCAAGGAGCTGAGTCGTAATCGGGGGCTGCGCGGGTATCGTCCTGGACAAGCGCATGCCAAGGCGCTTGGGCGTCAGCAGTGCAAGCGTCGTCGTCACCGCGTGATCGAGGGAGAGTTGGAGGCCCTCGTGCGGGAGCGGATTGAGTGCAAGCACAGCCCCGAGCAGATCAGCGGAGCTCTGCGGCGGCAGGGGCGTCCGGCGCCTTCGCGTACGAGCATCTACACGTTTATCCAGGCTGACCGTGATCGCGGGGGCACGCTTTACCGGCACCTGCGCATCAACGGCAAACGCCGCTACCGGCACAAGAACAAAGCCAGCCGCCACAAGCTCCCGGCCCGCGTGGACATTGAGCTGCGGCCTGCGATCGTGCAGCGGCGCGAGCGTTACGGCGACTGGGAGGCGGACCTCATCGCCGGTTGCCGGGGTGGAGGCTACCTGCTGAGTCTTTACGAGCGCAAGAGCCGCTATGGGCGGCTGGCGCTGCTGCAAAGCAAAGATGCCAACGAGACCGCTGAGGCCATTATCGGCGTCCTGCAAGGCTACCGCGTGCACACCATCACCTATGACAACGGGCTGGAGTTCGCCGGACACCGGCGCGTCAGTGAGGCCCTCGGCGCAGCCGGATTCTTTTGCAAGCCCTACCACTCATGGGAAAAAGGCGGCGTCGAGAACTTCAACGGACTCGTCCGACAATACTTCCCCAAGGGCACAAACTTCCTCGATGTGGGCGAGCCTAGGCTCGCCCACATCGAAGCCCAACTCAACCAACGCCCACGCAAAACCCTACACTTCCTTTCTCCCAACAACCTCAAACTACACTTCGCCGCTTGACCACCTCAACCCAGCACAAAAATGATTCCTTAGAAGTTGGAATCCGCGAAATAAATTTTTCTTTGTATTCCATTTTAATTGTTTTATTGACCAGACAACCTCTTGGAAATTTATGAATTACACTGTGAAAAAAGATAGTCCCATCTCCTCTTTTTCATATCATTCATGAAATCCTCATACAGCCTCCACAACTCAATATATACTTGATGGTAAGATGTGTGTGACAATGGCTCACCCCATGATTCTACTATCCATTTTATATCGGTTTTCAATAGCAGGTTGAGATTCTTGTATCCGATTTCATTGTAACTATATGGCAACTCAGAGAGAAGGGCGCCGGGGACTATTTCCATTATACGAAACCCAGGCATCTCTGCTCTCTCACTGTAATCTATGGTAAACGATTCGATTACTGCTAAATGATATAGTGCCTTTAGGTCTTGGTCGTAATTAACTTTATTCCGTCTCTTTTTTTTGATTATCTGCCTAAGTGAGACACATGCCTGTATAAATGCGGCAGGAAGGGGTAAGTTTTCTAGTGCGATTGCAAGGCGACTATCATAATCAGTGCGCATTGCCATTAATCGGGCATGCCAAAATTCCCCTTTGCCAAGTTCGCATCGCAAAGTAGACCAAAAGGCCGCTTGATGGTCTATGCTATCCTTTTCGGAGCGAGCATTAAGCCATGTACTTTTCAAGGCATCAATAAATACTCCATCATATTTCATATCTATGGAATTCTATCTATGGGAGTGGGAGTCAATTTGAAAAAAAGTGCGTGAATTGCAGACTCACCTTGTACCCAGCAATTGAACAGCCTTCGCGGGGGTTAATATCTGGACCGGTGTGCATACTTCAGGCGGGAAATGGGCGGTGTTTCCCGTCACTAGAATTTGATCGGGGGTGCACAGGGCCGTTCCTAGAAACACTTCGTCGTCGGGGTCGGGAAGTTCGGGGGCTTCGGAGGGGGTAACCTGCGTTGCAGGGCCGAACGAGGTAAGAATGGCGGCCACGAAAGCAGGCAGCAGTTTGAATTTCGGACGCGATAAAACCATCCGGTACTCAGCGAGCATTTGCGAGGACCAAGCGAGGCGTATCTTTCCCTCGATGGCGGCGCGGAGTATCTTGTCGCAGTTGCCGCCGGGAGTGAGGACGGCAGACACTAAAACGTTGGTGTCAATGACCCATACGGGAACGTTCATGCCTGCTTGGATTTCTGCTTGCGGGCTTTGCGTTCGCTGCGGGCGGCGGCGATTTCGGCGTCAATCTCGTCCATCGTCAGCTCACTGGCTCCACTGCGGGCGGCTTCTGCCTGTGCGGCATCCAGTGCCCGACTCATGAGCAGGCGACGCAGCGCGTCCAGATCCGACTCGATCCCGTTGCCGCTGGCCGGAACAAGGTAAGCCGCAGGCACCCCGTTCTGAGTGATGACCTGGGGGCCTTCGGCGTTGGCCTTGCGCATGACCCTGCCGGGCTGCTTGGAGAGTTCACGGGTTGATATGAAAGAGACCATGTCGCAACCGTAGGACGATTGTCCGATTTTATCAAGGCAATAGCTGAACATTGTAAGCTGGCTGTAAGGGGGGGAGGTTTAAGGTTTTCTCTCCTCTGTCGGGTGTGGCCGCTCAAAAAAAGGGCCAGCTCCAGCGGTGTGGCGTCAGGGAACGACTTGAGCAGATTCAAGGCGTGATAAGCCCATTTCTTGCCGAGGCGTAGGCAGAGGGCATCCATTGACTCGCACCCGAGGATGTGAGCGAGCTGGGCAACGAGCTTGCGCCACTCCCTGCCAGTATCGAACCATGCGAAGGTTTGCGAGACGGCACGCCAGCCACGCGAATAGCGGACTATGCGAGCACCCTTGAATTGCTCGCCCCGGAAGTGGCTGCCCTTCTCCAGGTATTTGCCGACGTACTTGGCAATGCCTTCGGCGTTGGAGCGGATGGGCAGGAGTTCGCACCGGCCAAAACCGTAGTGACTGGCGATCTCACGAAGGTGTGCCCACAGGTGACGCAGTTCAGGGGAAGCGGTGGAGGCCTACTGCTTGAGCAGGGCATAGAAACGGGCGGTCTTGCCGTTGGTGCGGTATTCGTTCTGACACTCCCGGAAGGCCGTGAAGTCAAAGCCTGTGCGGATATCCGACCGGCAGACAACCACCAGATGATAATGAACCGCCCCGCGTTTCTGGGGTTCGACCACAACAACCGAGGCCTCGAAGTTCTTGCCAAGGATGTTTGAGCGGAACGAATTAAACCGGCGTTGCGCTTCACGGAAGTTCGTCACGTTATCGGCAAAGGTCAGCGTCAGGAAGCCCAACCGCTCGATCCCGAAGTGATGGGCCATGTACTCGATATTCTTTTCCAGCGCGAAGTTCTTCTTGAGTTCGCCCTGAGTCGGAGGGCCGAAGCGTTGTTGCGTGCCGTCCGGTAGATTGAGCCAGATTCTTGGCCCGTCCACCTTATGAATCATCCTCGGCGGGTGTTGCCTCAGAGCATTGGCAGCCTCTGTTATTGAGTTGTTTTTCTTTAGACAAGGAAGGGCGGCTGCGCCGCCCTCGGGGCCGCCGGGCAGTGCGGGCACGCCCTCCGGCGTGCTCCGCGCTGCCCCGTCGGCCCTCGCGGGAACTTGACAGCGGTTCCCCTGCTCAATGTAATCAGCACCATTCGAGAGGTTTTCCGCTTCCGATGTTTGCCCTTCGCCGTGTTGCCGCATGGCGGGGGCTTTTTTGTGCTCTGGCCTCACGGGCACTCACCCCCTTCCCGCAGGGACGGCGCACAAAGTTTAGGGGTAGTGTGCTGTGCGCCTATCAACGCAAAGGGGTGGCCCCCTTTGGAATCCCCCATGGGAGGATGGGGTTTTCCAAACAACGATTGAGATAAAGCAGCGGATGTGAGCAGGCTTGCGGAATCATCCCCGCGTGCTACGTTGCCGGGATGGACGCATGTATTGTGAAACGTGACCCGAACATCATGAGCGGTGCGCTTTGCTTCACTGGTACGCGTGTGCCGGTGCGCAATCTGTTTGATTCTTTGCGCAGCGGTGAGAGCCTCCAGGACTTTATGGAAGATTTCCCGGGCGTCAGCCGTGAGCAGATCATGGCCGTGCTCGAAGCTTCCGAGTCCCAACTCAACAAGCTGACACGCTAAGGGACACTTGCCCTTGATCAAGCAAGCCTGACTCACGACCGGCCCCCTTTCTGGTGGGAGCGCAGGACGTTGAGGATTCGCTTTTGGTGGCCTCGTGGCAGCTCAGGCCATGCAGCGATGATTCGCGCTAATTCAGGCGGAAATTCCCCGTGCGGAGTGCAATTTGGAGTGCAGGGGAGGGGAGTGCTTTCGTAACCCCCTGTCTGCTGGATGCTTAGTGAACGATTATCGCTGGTTCGATCCCAGCCCGGGCAGCCACTAAGTTAATGGCTAACTTTTGAACCCCGAACGGGTTAACGAAGCGCCCCGAGCCGACCCTGGCCGGGGATTTTTTGTAAGTGCGCGTCGGCAAAGACTTACGCGATTCTGATGCAGTTGGGGGATTTTCTGAGTTTTGAACGGTCAGGATGTTTCACATGCTGGACACCCCCCTGTCCAGGGTGTAAGTCCATTCTGAGGGCGCGAAATTCTCAGATTCTGCGTTTAACAGGCAAATTCGGTTAACAGCCGTCCAGGATAGGCGTCCATAGCGGTGTCGAAACAAGCAAGGTGTTGAATTTCAATGCCTTGTGGATGTTTGGATGGACGAAGGAAGTTCGTGCTTTTCGGAGTGGTCCCCATAGCGGGGTCGAACTAAACGGGGAAATATTGTCAGTGAAGAAAGCCGAAAATCGTGCAGGATTCTGTTGACCGTATGTATGAAATGCGTACCGTATATACGCATGAAGGCTCGCATATCCGTGACACTGGACCCGACGGTGAACCGCAAGGCCAAGAAGCTGGCGGCGCGGCGGGGAACGACGGTGTCGGGATTGATCGAATCCCTCCTGCGCCATGAGGCCGAGCCCCCGAAGCGTCCCCGGGTGGACGCCATGATCGGCTCTGCCGTCTTGCGCGAACGCGGCCCGGAAAACGATCCGCGATTCGACCGCCTTTCCCAGAAATACCTGCGCGGATGAGGATTCTGGTAGATACCGATGTGCTGCTGGATGTGGCCTTGGCGCGGGAGGCTTTTGTGGAGGCCAGCGCGGCGGTGCTCCAGTGGGTGGATGATGGCGGCGAGGCGGCGATTGCCTGGCATTCGATAGCCAATTGCTCTTACCTGCTGAAGTCCGGCGGGCGCAACTTTCTGGAAATGCTCCTCAATCTGGTGGAGGTGGCTCCGGTTGCCTCGGACGAGGCCCGGCGGGCGCTGGCGCTGCCCATGTCGGACTTGGAGGATGCCATGCAAGCGTCTGCAGCGCTTGCGTGGAAGGCGGATTACATTATCACCCGCAATTTGCCCGACTACCGGAACTCCCCGGTCAAAGCGATTACCCCGACTGCCTTTCTCGAATTGGCGACTTGACGCATCATCCTTGGAGCCGTTTCCATTCTCTTCGCTGCTTTTTCCAGTCGATGGTCTGGGCGATGGGCAGGACGCTACGGGTGGATATGGGGTCGCGTCCCTGAGTGGTGCGGGGGAGGAAAAGGATATCTTCTTGGATATCCGGGGCGAGGTTGAGGAGGCTCATGATCTGGGTGATACGGGCGCGGGTGACGCCGCCGAGGCGGGCCAGGTCGGCGTAGTCTGTGACCGTGCCCTGCTGGCGCAGCCCCTCGAAATGATGCGCCAGCGCCATGAGACGGGCGATGCGGGGGACGTTGCCCTCGGGCAGGTCAATGGGCATCGGAGGCGGCTGGGGCCTGCCGTTGCGGCCACGGGCCGGGCGGAAGGTAAAGGTGTGGGAAACGGTGTCGGTGTTCATGATGCCTGCCGCAGAATAAAATCGTTCAGACCGCTGGGATGAAAGTCGATCTGGACCTCGCCGGATTGGGCGTTGTAGCCGACGCGCTGGATCAACAGGTGCATGAGTTTGACCCGTTCCTCTCCGCGCAGGGCGTCCCAGATGCCGTCAAAGTCGCTCAATGCCCGGACCAGCGCCCGTTCGTCAAGGGTTTCTGTATTGATGTTTTCAATACACCGATTGACTTCGGCCAGCCGTCCCTGCTCGCGGGCGAGGCGGTCTTGAAGGGACGCAAGCTTGACCACGGCCTCTTCGTCGTTGGCTCCCGCCAGACGGTGGATTTCCTGTTCGGTGCGGGCGGCGGCGCTGCGCAATTGGCGGGCGTCGGCCTCCCATTCGCTCAACTGATCGGCCCGGCGCAGGCGGGCCTGCCGGATGGTCTCGGCGGCGAGTTGTTCGCTTTGGCCGATCACCTTGATCTTTTCGAGGACGAAGGCTTCGATGTCCCCGGCAGGTACGGTGCGGGTGGTGCCGGGGGTGTCGGCCCGCTTGATTACGTCGCGGTGAACATAGTAGCGGTAGTGGCGGTTGTTCTTGGTGGTAAAGCTGTGGTACATTGGGACGCCATCGGGCTCGGCGTAGAGAAGCCCGCGCAGGAGGGCGTGGGTCTTGTTGCGCTCGGGGCGGCGCTCGAGCACGCTGCGTCCCTCCATGCGGGCCTGCGCTTTCTTCCAGAGGCCGTGGCTAATGATGGCCTCGTGCTCGCCGTCGAAGACCTCTGTCTTCAAGGTGACCTTTCCTAAGTACTGGACGTTGGTCAGGAGGCTGTGCAGGCTGGACTTGCTGAAGGGCCGTCCCTCTTTGCGGATGCCCTTGCGCGTGGTATAGCTTTTCGTGGTCAAGCCCTCGGCGTTGGCCCAACGCAGGGTGGCGGTGAGGGACTCACTCTCCACGTAGTGCTCAAAAATCCGGCGCACCTGTTCGGCTTCCTCCGGGTTGACCAGCAGGCGTCCGCCGTTGGGAGCGACATCGTAGCCCAAGATGGGCGGGCCTCCGGTCCACTTGCCTTTGCGGCGGGCCGAGTGGATCTTGTCGCGGGTGCGCTCGGCAATGATCTCGCGCTCGAACTGGGCGAAGGAGAGGAGAATATTCAGGGTCAATCGCCCCATCGAATGCGACGTATTGAACTGCTGGGTTACCGAGACAAAGGAGCAGTCGTGCTTGTCGAGCGCCCCCATGATCATAGCAAAATCCAGCAGGCTGCGCGAGAGGCGGTCCACCTTGTAGACCACGATGCAATCGACCTGCCCGGCCTCGACATCGGCCATGAGAGCTTTCAATGCGGGGCGGTCGGTGTTGCCGCCGGTGAAGCCGCCGTCGTCGTAGTGCTCGGGGAGTGCCACCCAGCCCTCGTGGCGCTGGCTGGCGATGAAGGCCTCGGCGGCTTCGCGCTGGGCATCGAGTGTGTTGAACTCCTGCTCCAGCCCCTCGGTGACGGACTTGCGGGTGTAGATGGCGCAGCGGACGATTTTCTGTGAAGGCGTTGTATTCATGATTGTTGGGCGCATTTAAAGAAGATAAAACCGTTCCAGGATTTGCCGGTGACTTCGCGGGCGATGGCGGAAAGGGATTTGAACTGCTGACCGTTCCAGCGAAAGCTGTCATGCTCGACCAATACGCTGATCGTCTGTCCCTTGAACTCCCGCGTGAGCACGGTGCCGGGGGGCGGCAGGCGCGGATCACGCGCCGGGCTGTAGGGAGCGCGGAGCGCCTCGGTCACGGTTTGTTGCGCGGGTCGCTGCGCGAGTGTTTTCCGCTCGGTGTGGCAGACGCGCAGGTCGGCCTCGTTGGCCAGTTCCTGCGCCCGTAACCGGGCGCGTTCGCTGATGCCGCCGGAGGTGTCGGCCTGGATGCGCCAGGCGATGCGGCGCACGAGGTAGTCCTTGTTGCGGGAGCGGTTTTTCTCCCCGAAGACCTCGGCGTACCGGGCGCGAAGCTCCCCGACGCTCATCTGGCGCAGGGCGCGGATTTCTGTGGTTAATTGTAGGGTGTCCATGCTTGGGTTCAGTCTGGGTTGACGGTCGCATGGACGCTCTCTCCGCCCCCTTTATCAAGGCTTATAGGCGCGGATTCAGAGTTATTTTCGCAGGCTTCAGTCGCGCGACGCCGCCGGGCCAGCGGTCCCGGCTGTAACCGCAGAAACGCCCCGGCCAGCAGCCGGGCGACCGCCTCCAAGCGCTCCTGAGCCGAGAGGGTTTCAGGGTCTGGTGATGCTTCCATCTACCATGACTGCGCAGGTGCGGGTAAAACCGTCTCAAACACATTCTCGGAGTGTGGGAAGAATGAAAAAATTGAGCGGAGTACGTAGGAGCACTAACGAGCACTAAGAGCACGTACGAGCAGAGGAGCATGAATGAGTACAGAGGGGCTGATTGCTAACTAGCTGGTCCTCAGGGTACTAATAAATTTAGGTTTGCGATTTTTCGCCAACTCAATCATTGAGATGGATTATATTCGCTGCATTCGCTGTGTGTTTGTTATCTCTGATTCGCTCACCACTTATGTGGTGGATATTTATTACCCATTGTAAGCTAAAGGCTTATGATTTAAATTATAGGCATATGAACGTCCCGAAACCAAGAAACATGACCAAGAGCCAGAAGGTCTCTCAAGAGAGACTGAATCAACGGAGCAAATTGTGGCCCAACATGGATGCCTACCTATGGCATAGAAAAGCCTCTGTGGGTTTTACTACGATCCCTCGCATCATTGGATGCCTTTCGCCCGTTTTTAAGGAATTGAAGATCAAGGGTGATCCCAGCTCCGTGTACTTCGACTTATGGTGCCGAGCTTTCGACGAGCAATATGTTATCGTCAGAAGCGAGGACGACCTTGCGTTTACTGCCGGGTATTCGGGGCAACGAGCGAAAAGAACGTGGAAAGAGCATATCAGGGAATTGGCCCGTATGAAGTTCATCCTGACGCAAGGAAAGGGGAACACGGAATTTGGATATATTCTGATTCTGAATCCGTATGCAGTATTGGCGAATCTATACCTCTCGAAAAAAATTGAGGAGTTTACCTGGAATGCACTCCGTGAACGTTGCCTGGAGGTGGGGTCATTGGGTGAACTTGATGACGCCCTGGCTCTTGTGAAACCGAAGAAAGGCGACAGCGAATTTAATGATTTATAATAATAATTTGTAAAATTTTATGATCAACCGTTTTGCCTGGCACATTCTCATGTCATTAATCACTACAATCTTATGCCAAATCTACATTCTTTTCACGCTGCGGAAATCCCGCCAGATCCAGCTGGAAATTTCCAGTCACTGACCCCGAAGCAGCAGGAGCTTTTACGGAAGTTCCAGTCCATCGGCTGGGGATCGATGGAGGGCTTGGTCTTTCAGCGCGGAGACCCGGTCCTGCGTCCCATGCCCAAGGTGCGCCGGACGATTCGGTTGCGTTCGAGGAGTTCCCCGAAATCCGCTTGTCCCGCCGAGGACTTCAAACTGAAGGACGAATACATGTGTTTCTTCGGTTTTTTGATGGAGCAGCGGGATGGCTCCATCGCCCACATCGAGATACGCGATGGTCTTCCAGCCGAAATGAGCGTGGAAGAGGTCGCCTGATCGATTTTCATCGTTCTTACATTACCTTCTTTTAACCACCAGACAAACAAGCTGACCGCGAAGCGGAGGCCTTTGTGGGTGTCGTCTTTATGACGATCCGCAAAGGCCTCCGTTTTTTTGTGCCTGTCAGGTCCGCTTAAGGGCGATCCCGCGAGGGCTTCCTTCCCGGCCAGGGAAAGGAACCCTTGTCACAGAATCAGTACCCGGGCGTCGATGCCCGCCTCGTTTCCAGTGTTCGTAGCAAAAGCCAGCGGCTGATCGGTCGCTACGGTATCCGCCCGGAGGACTTGGACGATCTCCATCAGGAGTGGATCGTTCGTGTGATCCAGACCCCTGAATACGCGAACCGGGATCATCCCCGGTTCACCACCTATATCGGGCGGATCATCGACCGCCTGCTCATCGCTGAAATCCGCCGCCGTGAAAGTGAGAAGCGAAGCTATGCGCTGGAAGCATACTCGCTCGATGATTACCTCGATCAGTCCGAGGCCGAGCAAACCCGGCAAGAACTCGTGTGCGAGGAGGATTACCTGAGCGCTTTCGGCAACCGCTTCACGGATTTGCGGGAGACGGTCGCCAACCGGCAGGATGTGGCGGCTTTCCTTGCCGAGTTGCCCAGTGACCTGCGGAGCCTCGCGTTGTTTCTGAGAGATAACCCGATTGAGCATTATTCCCATGTGGTGGGGATATCCCGGGCAACGGCTTTCCGGCGGCTGCAAAAGCTCAGGCAAGCCGCCTGTGCATTTTTCTCTGAAAAAACCTGAGACGGTTTTCGCGGCCACGGCGCAGTCACCCCTTACCGGGTCACGGTGACGAATGAACGTCCGCCCGGTAAATACCTATGTCTCATCCGTATTATCATTACCGGATCAAGGGAGGCCTGCCCATCGAAATCGTGGGCGAACTCCTGTTCCTCGCGGCCCTGGCCGTCGAAAGCCTGCACGGGCGCAGCGCCCTGCGCATGGACGGCGTCTTCCGTCTGCATAAAGCGCGGCGCACCTGCCTGATCAACGCCTCCACCCCGGTCGGGCGCGACATCGCCCGCGTCTTTACCGGACTGCTCACGCGCCTGATCGGGGAGCGATCCTTCAAGGTCCGGCTCACCGAGGAGCTTTCAGGCAGCGGGGCTTTGCGGCCCTAAGCGCGGCACCCCGCGCAAACATCCTATCACTTTAAAAATTTACCTTATGTTCAAGAAAGCGAAACGCACCCAGGCGAAGATCAAACTCGCCATCACCGGCCCGGCTGGCAGCGGCAAGACCTATTCGGCCCTGCGTCTGGCGCGGGGACTGGTCGGCCCCGGCGGCAAGATCGCCCTCATCGACACCGAAAACGGCTCGGCCTCCCTCTACAGCGAGCAGTTCGACTTCGACGTGCTCAATCTGGAGCCGCCCTTCGAGGACGCCTCCTTTATCGAAGGTATTCAGGGGGCGGTGAACGCAGGCTACGAGGCCCTCATCATCGACTCGGCCAGCCATTTTTGGGAGGCCATCCTCGACTACAAGGACAAGCTCGACCGGCGTGGCGGCAATTCCTTCACCAACTGGAATGAGGCCGGAAAGCACTTCAAGGGCGTGCTCAACGCGGTGCTGCATTCGCCCATCCACGTCATCGCCTGCCTGCGCTCCAAAACCGAATACATCATCGAGACCAACGAACGGGGCCGCGTCGTCCCGCGCAAAGTCGGCCTGGCCCCCGTCATGCGTGACGGCATCGAGTACGAGTTCACCACCGTCTTCGACATCGACCTGTCCCATCAGGCGGCGACCTCGAAAGACCGCACCGGCCTGTTCACCGACAAGGTCTTTCAGGTCACGGAGGAAACCGGCCAGCAGATTGCCGGGTGGCTGACGGCCACTGGCGGGCAGGCTGCTCCTGAAGCCCCCTCTACCCAACCGGCTCCTGCCGCCAAACCCGTCCCGGCGTCGCACCCTGCCGACTCCGGCAAGCCCGCCACCGATCAGCAGATCAAAAACATTGAGGCCCTCTGGCAGCGGCTGGGGTATGGGCAAGAGCAGAGGCAAAAGCTCTTCCAGTGGCTCGACGCCGAGGCGCTCAAGGGGGCGGAAAACTGGACGGACCTGACGCAGGAGCAGGCTGCCCGCGCCATCGGCTTTCTCAGCAAGAAGGCGTCGGAAGGGGGGGCGGCATGAAGCTGTACGAAACGTATCTCGCCCTTGAGCAGCTCTGGGAGCAGGTCGAGGACATCCTGAGCGGGGATGTATCCGAAAACCATGACGGTAGCCCCGTCACCCCGGACGATGCGCTCGACTGGATCGAGCAGGCGCTGGCCCGCATCGAGGATGAACGCGATGTCAAGGCGCTCAACATCGCCTGCCTGGTGAAAAACTTCCGGGCCGAGGCCGAAGCGCTCAAGCAGGAAAAGTTGCGCCTGCAGCGCCGTCAGCAGGCGGCGGAAAAGACCGCCGAACGCCTCACCGGGTACCTGGAGCAGTTTCTCGAACCGGGCACCCGCCTGAAGGATGCCCGGGCCACCATCGGCTGGCGCAAGTCCGAGGCCGTCAACTGCTGGAGCGATCCGGGGCTGCTCCCGTCCGAGTTCCAGCGCGTGAAAGTTGAGCCCGACATCGCCGCCATCAAAGCCGCCTTGAAGCAGGACCAGGAGGTGCCGGGGGCCGAGCTTCAGCTAAAAAACCACATCCAAATCCGTTAGGCATATGAAATACACCTCTCAAAACGCCGACAATTTCCCGCGCTTCGTTCCCAACGGCGACTACCTGGTCACCGTGGTCGAGGCTTCCGAGACCTTCTCCAAAGCCGGGGATGAAATGATCAAACTCAAGCTCGAGGTGGAGGGCCATGGCGTCCATCTCTATGACTACCTCGTCGCCACCGAATCGAGCTTCTGGAAGATCGACACCTTCCGCAAGGCCATTGGTGACCGGGTAGTCGAGGGCGAGGAAGTCAACCTCACCGCCGCCGCCCTCGAGGGCCGTCAGGGCTATGCCCGGCTCCGCATCGAGGAATACCAGGGCAAGAAAAACAACCGGGTGGAGCTATGGATCACGGACCGTGCGCCGAATGCCACCACCGCCCGCAGCAACCCGCCCGCGCAGGCTCAACCGGAGGATGACGATGTCCCGTTTTGACCTTCGCCCCTACCAGCAGGAGTTTCTCGCCGCCGTGCGCCGGGACTTCCGCGAGCACGATCATCTCCTTGGCGTCGCGGCCACCGGCTCTGGCAAGACCATCCTCGCCTCCGAACTGATGCGCGGGTGGAACGGCAACTGCCTGTTCTTGGCCGACGCGCAGGAGCTGGTCCACCAGAACGCCGACAAGTTCTTTCGCTACGCCGGGGAATTCGCCGGGGTGGAAATGGCCGACTCGAAAGCCCTTCTTGGGGACCGTGTCGTTGTCGCCACTACGCAGAGTATCTGCCGTCGCCTCGACAAGTGGCCACGGGATTACTTCGGTCTCGTGATCGTTGATGAGGCCCACCGCAACACGCTGGGCGCGATGGCCGCGCAGGTGCTGTTGCACTTTGAGTCGGCCAAGGTGCTCGGGGTGACGGCCACCCCGTTCCGTTCCGACCGCCGCCAACTCGGCAGCTTTTATGAGAAGATTTCCGTCGAGATCGGACTGGCTCGTCTGATCAAGGAAGGCTGGCTCTCGCGCATCCTCATCAAAAGCGTGCCTTTGCCAGTGGACTTGTCGCAGGTGCGCACCACGGCGGGCGATTACAATGAGGGGGATCTGGGCGAAGCCATTGTGCCCCACCTGCGGCAGGCCGCGCGGCTGATTGCCGAGCACGCCCATGGGCGTCGCACCGTCGCCTTCCTCCCGCTCATCGCCACCAGCCAGGCCTTCGTGCAGGCCTGCCATGAGGAAGGCATCCGCGCCGTCCACGTCGATGGTAACGACCGCGAGGGACTGCGGGCCTACGAGCGGGGCGAATTCGATCTCGTTTCCAATGCTTCGCTGCTCTCCACCGGCTGGGACCACCCGCCCACCGATTGCGTCTTCATCCTTCGCCCCACGAAAAGCCTGTCGCTGTTCCAGCAGATGGTCGGGCGCGGCACGCGCATCGCAGAGGGAAAGGAAAACCTCCTGTTACTCGATCCGTTGTTTTTGACGGACGATCACTCGCTGATCAAACCGGCCCGGCTCATTGCCCGTTCGCAGTCCAATGCCGCCGACCTGAGTGAGCGGCTGTCCGGGGGTGGCGAGGTCGATCTTCTGGAGGCCGAAGAGAGCGTGGTGCAGGACCGGGAGTCAAAACTCGCGGAAAAATTGCGCCTGACCGCGAAGCGGAAGGCCCGCACGGTCGATGCCATCGAGTTCTGTCTCAGCCTGCACGCAGTGGATGCGGCGGACTATGAGCCGGAGTTGTCGTGGGAGTGCAAGCCGCCCAGCGACCGCCAACTGGAAGCGCTCGCCCGCGCCGGGTTCGACACCGACAGCATCGTGTATCGCGGGCACGCCTCGAAGATCCTCGACCTGCTCTTCACGCGCCGGGACATGAAGCTGGCCACGCCCAAGCAACTGGCCTGGCTGCGCAAGACCGGGCATCCCAGTCCGGAGACCGCGACATTCGACGAAGCCAGCGAATGGCTCTCGGACTGTTTCGGTGAAGGGAGGGCCGTGTAATGGCGCTGCGCTACACCTCCGCTCCGGCCATTCCCACCGACTTCCGGCAAGTGGCCGAGTCCGTGCTCGGGCCGGTGGACTGGATCGATGAGCACTCCGGGTACTGCGCGTGCCCGGGTGCCCACCGGCACACCACGCCCTCCCGCGAACGCGATTGCCGGGTCTATCTGGATGCCGACAACGGCCACGCGCCCACCGTCCACTGCTTTCATGACAGTTGTCAGGAGGAAGTCGCCGCCGCCAACTTTGCGCTGCGTTCCACCCTCGGCAAAGTCGCGGTCCAGGCGGGCGATCATCACGAGTTCGTCCGCCGTCAAAACGGTTTTGACAGCGGGACAGACCCCTTCGAGACCTTCCTCAAGGCGTGCTTCGAAGCGGATGATATCCTCTCGCTCGCGCCGGGTACCTTGCCCGATGGGGAGACCCGGCCCATCCCCGAGCATGGTGGTATCAACGTTTTCACCCGTGATCAGTGGCTGGAGAAGGTCAGCGCCAAGGGTGGTATCGAACGGCTGTTCTCCACGCGGCATGGTCTTTACATCCGCATCAACCCGGTCACTCCGAAATCCAACGGCTCAGACAAAGATGTGACGGCCTTCCGGCACACCCTGATCGAGAGTGACCGCATCCCCAAGGCCGAACAGGAACGCATCCTGCGCGACAGCGGGCTGCCCATTGCCGCCCTCATAGACTCGGGCGGGCACAGCATCCATGCCTGGGTGCGCGTCGAGGCCAACTCACGCGATGAATACCACGCCCGGCGCGAACGCCTGTGGCAGTCGCTCCCCGAAGGCTTCGTTATCGACAGTCAGAACCGCAACCCCTCGCGCTTCTCGCGTTGTCCGGGTGGCCGTCGTGGGGATGCCGTCCAGAAACTCCTTGCCGTCAATCTCGGCCCGCCGTCCTTCGAGGCATGGGAGCGCGAGGGCGACGGGCTGGGACTGGCCGAGCCCCTACGCGTGTCCCAACTCGGGGACTACGATACCACCAATGACCCCAACAACGTGCTGGGCAACCGCTGGCTGTGCCGGGGCGGCAGTCTCGTCATTGTGGGCCAGTCCGGCATCGGAAAATCGTCCTTCTCCATGCAGCTCGCGGTCATGTGGGCGTTGGGCCTGCCCGTGTTCAACATTCGGCCCGTGCGCCCCCTCAAAAGCCTGATCATCCAAGCCGAGAACGACATTGGCGATCTGGCCGAGATGTACCAGGGCGTTCGTATCGGCATGGGCTTGAACGACAGCCACCGCCCCCTGTTGGAGGAGAATATCATCTTCTACCGCGACACGATTCATAGCGGGGCGGATTTCGCCAAGACGGTTGACGTGCTCATCCAGCGCCACAAACCGGACCTCGTTTGGGGCGACCCCTTACTCAACTACATCGGGGACGACGCCAGCCAGCAGAAAGTGATTTCCGAGTTCTGCGGACGGCAGCTCAATCCGATCTCCGAGCGCACCGGCATCATCTGGTGCTTCATGCACCACACCGGCAAGCCGCCCTCCGACTCGAAGGCCCGCAGCCATTGGACGGGATCGGACTACGCTTACAGCGGTCTCGGCTCCTCCGCACTCACCAACTGGGCGCGTGAGGTGGCCGTGCTCATGCGGGCAAAGACACCGGATGGCCAGCCCCCGACATTCCGCTTCGAGCTGTGCAAGCGCCGTCGCCGCGCCGGGATGATGGACACCCAGGGCAATGCCTCCGAGGCCATCTTCGTTCGCCATGGCCAGACCGGGATCTGCTGGCAGCAGTGCCCGGAGCCGAAACAGGAGGAGTCCACCGGCAAGTACACCATCGGTGGCAAATCTCCACGCGGGGGGCGTCCCAAGTCCCTGGAGACTCCCATCACCGAGTTCGAGCACATGGAGCAGCTGACCCGAGAACAGGAAGCTGACCTGTCCGCCAAATACGCCATCTCGGCCTCCACGCTGCGCCGCCGCTGGCGTGAACACCAACTGGGCCAAGGAGGACAGCAATGAAACCGGAAACTCTTCGCAAGTATTTCGGGGACATGCCGCCCCTCGAGCACTATCCCCTGCGCGATTACCGTGAGTTTCGCTGGGAGGACTCGGAGGTTGTCGAATACATCTCAAGTCATCCGCAGTTCATGACGAACCTCTTTTGTCAAATCCGCCAATCGGGTGCCGTCGTATTCGACCCGGTCACTAAAACGTGGCGCGGATACCGTTATCACCAACAGGCGAAATCAGGCTGCTGTCAAAACTCGCCGTCAAAACCGGACTCTTTTTCCTCATCGCCGCTGTCAAAACCCCATCCCTATATCTCCGATATAGGGATGGGGGGTGTTTGTGACAGCAGGCAATCCCCTGACCCCTTGGTGACAGCGGCGGTCAATTCTGACAGCGGGGAAAAAACGGAAAGGCAAGTGGGCGATGAGCCGTGGTGATTACGAGGATCGCCAGCGCGAGCGCGACCGTGAGTACGCCGATGCCTGGGCCAAGCTTTCCGCGAAGGAACGCAAACGGCTCGCCAAGGCCGGGATCACCGGACCGGACCTGCCCGTTTACCACACCGGCAAGCACGATCAGGACGCCCTCCTTGATCACTGCGCTGCCCCGGTGGAGACCCCACAGGAAACCGCCACCAACTCCGGTTACAGCCTGATCGATGTGGCCCGGATGGTGATCGCTGAACTCATCGCTCACAACAACATCGAGCTTGCCATCGACTGCTTGTCGCTGGTGACCGGCCTGAGCTATGGCGGTCAGTCCATGACTGACATCGCCCGCAAATACGGAATCAGCCGCGCAGCCGTCAGCAAACGCTGCGTGGGGATCTCCGACGCCCTCGGCCTGCCTCCCTCGCGGGCCATGCGTCGGTTGACAGCACGACAAACCTATGCCCGACATGCAAAACAATCCCATGACCGAAATTCCCACTGAGTCCCCCGCTTATCGCATCAGCCCGATGGGCATCGAGTTTACGGGGGAGGTCAGCTTTCAGGAGTGGACCGATCTTGGTAAGAAACTCGGTGACGCCGGACGTTGCCTTGGCTTCCTCATTGGCGACTGGATCAACTATGGCGAAGGCAAAGGGCCTCGCTTCTATGGCGCAGAGGAGGATGAAAACGGCCAGAAGAAAAACATCTACACCCCGGCCATGAAGATCACCGGGCTGGACTACAATACGCTCTCCACCTACGCCGGTGTTGCACGAAAAGTGAAATTTTCGATGCGCGTCGAAAATTTGTCATTCGATCATCACCGCAAGGTCGCACCATTGAAAACCGATGAGGAAAAGCGCAAGTGGCTCAGGATTGCGAATGAGGAACGTAAGAAACAAGACGACAAGCCGATGTCCGCCCGCCGCTTGGCCAAGTCGATCCTCCTCGGACGCGTGGCCAAACCCGAAGACATGATGGTGTCCGAGGTTGACCGCAAGCGCGAGAACATGACCTACTACGTCACCCGCATCGTCGTGCTCTGGGGCAAGTTCAAGCGCAACGGCGTGGTCACCCCCGATGACACCGACACCATGCTGAACCTCATCGACGAGTTGCGGCCTGTGCTCAATATTGTCCAAGAGTTGCGCCAGGGCATCGATCAGGCCGAGGGGGGTGGGGCAGCGGGGTCCCATATCGACTAATGCGCGATGGGGTCCGCCACCAGCGCCCTCAAGTAGAGAGAGACCCCTTTTTTCGCGCTTTACACTTTCACGCAAAAGGCGGGAGGCCCCAAAAGCCTCCCGCCTTTTATTGATGAGGAATGCAGGGTGACAGGCGCGTTCTCGGGCATCGAGAAAGGTATCAAATGTGTAAAGTAAACCCTGTAAAGCTTTACACCCTTTGCGCGGGTGGAGTGTAAAGCAGCTTTGGCCGGGGGAAATGTTCAGATGAGGGCCGTTGACAGTCTCTATTTGGTATGGAGATCCCCGCCAAAACAACGTCTGGCATCACCCCCGAGGTGGCCGAACGCATCCTCGCCAAGGACTACGCCAACATCGTCAAGAAGGTCACGGAGGGCAAACCGCTCTCCAAAACCGAACGCGATTTGATTCAGGCCAAAGCCGAATCCGTGGCGGACGACTCGATCACGGTGGCAAAGGATTTGACCGAGCTGGCAACGGTCCTCGGGGTTAGTCGCCAGACGGTTCATGCGTGGCGCAAGCTGGAGGGTGCCCCTGCCCCGGCTGCCAACAGTTCACACTCGGTCATTGAGTGGCGTCAGTTCATCCGGGATCAGAACCTCAATCCGGGCAAAACCACCACCGATCGTCAGGAGGCCCTGAAGGCCCGCAAGCTTTTAGCCGAGGTGGAGCAACGGGAAATCCGCACCGCCATCTTGAAGGGCGAATATGTTTCTCTCGATGAAGTCCGTCTGACCTGGACGACGCAGGTGGGCAAGGCCATCGCGCTTATGCGGGCGAAGTTCGAATCGGAACTGCCGCCGATCCTGTCCGTGCTGGACGCCATCGCCATCCAGCGCGAGTGCGCCGCCGCCATCGATGAGGTCTGCACCACGCTCCATAACGGAGGAACCTGCACGCCGTGAACAAACTGCGTTCCATCTGGTGCAATGCCTGGCGTTCTCCGGACCGTCGTCCCCCTTGGCTGTGGTGCGAGGATCATATCCCGGCCATTCCGTATTCGCCTATGCCGGGGCGGTTCCGCTCCGACAACTCTCCTTGGCTTCGGGAAGTGATGGAGGCCATCGTCGATCCGCAGGTGCGGGTGGTCTCTATCATCGCATCAATCCAATCCTCTAAGACGACGGGACCGGAACTGACCCTTTGCTACATCATCGCCAACCTGTCCGGCCCCACACTCTGGCTGGACCAGACCGACGAGGACGCCAAGGACCAGTCCGAGTCACGCCTTCAGAAGCTGTTCGATGAATGCGAGCCGGTGAAGGCGCTCTTTCCTGCCGACCGCCACAAGCGTCGCAATACCACAATCCACTTCGCCAATGGCATGACCCTGTGGGTACTCGGGGCTCACAACAAGACCAACCTCCAGCGCCGGTCCATTCGCTGGTTGATTGGCGACGAGACGTGGCGTTGGCCGCAGGGGCACATGGCCGAAGCCGAGGCCCGCGTCACCGCGTTCGGCTGGCTGGGCAAGTGCATCTTCCTCAGTCAGGGCGGCGAGGAAGACGACGACACCCACCGCAAATTTGAAACCACCGACATGCGCGAGTGGACCTTCGTCTGCCCCTCGTGCGGCACCCGCCAGCCCTTCTTGTGGGAAAACGTCGAGTGGTCGAAGGACTGCAAAGATGCGCAGGAGCAGTATGACTTTGAAAAGGTCCGGGCCAGCACGGTGCTGCGCTGTCCGCATTGCCAGCATGAGATTGCGGACAGTGACGAGCACCGCCGCAAGCTCAACGCCACCGGGGAGTTCGTTGCCCAGAACCCCAATGCTGCCCGGGAAAACATCGGCTTTCACTGGAACAGCCTGGCCTCCATGTCGTGGGGCAAGCTCGCGGAGTTGTACCTACGGGCGAAGCTTGCCGCCCGCAAGGGTGACTCCTCTCTCCTTCAGCAGTTCTATCAGAAGCGTCTGGCGCTGGCGTGGCGCGAGTTCGTGGAGGATTTCAAGGTGGAGATTGCCACCAGCGCCTATCACCTGGGCGAAGTCTGGTCGGACGAGGCCGCGCTTGGTTCTCGCGGCAAAGTGATCGCCGCCCCTTTCCCCGATGGCGTTACGCTGGTGCCCCTGCGCTTCCTCACCGTGGATGTGCAGATGGACCACTTCTTCCTCGTGGTGCGTTCATGGTCCGCTGAGGGGGCCTCGCGCCTGCTCTGGTGCGAGCGTGTGGTCACGTGGGAAGAGTTGGAATCCATCCAACAGCGTTTCCGTGTGCATGACTCGCTGGTGTTCGTCGATGCAGGGTACAACAGCTATGAGGTTTACCGCCAGTGCGCCCGCCACGGCTGGACCGCCCTGATGGGCGACGCCCACAGCACCTTCGTCCACAAGACCCCGCAGGGACCGGTCCAGCGGTTCTACTCCCCGGTGCGCAGGATCGCGGTGTCGCGAGGGCTCGTCTGC
Organism: Ruficoccus amylovorans; assembly: GCF_014230085.1. Lineage (NCBI taxonomy): Bacteria > Pseudomonadati > Verrucomicrobiota > Opitutia > Puniceicoccales > Cerasicoccaceae > Ruficoccus > Ruficoccus amylovorans. The sequence continues at coordinate 20,118 of NZ_JACHVB010000045.1, forward strand.
CGCATGCATTATTGGAGCAACCTCCAGATCAAGGACGTGCTCGCCCGCCTGCGCCGGGAGCACACCGCCGATGGCTCTCCGCTGTGGCAAGTGCCCGGCGACATCCCCGAGGACTACCTCCAGCACATGGAGTCTGAGCAGCGCGTTAAGAAGAACAGCAAGTGGATTTGGGAGCAGATCGGCAGCCGACCGAACCACCTCTTCGACTGTGAAGCCATGAGCGTGGTCGCCGCCGTCATGCTCAAGATTATCGGGCGCGAAGCGGTCGCCGTGGAGGGAGAAGATAAATCTGCAAATACTTAAATATAAACGAGTAATAGCCTTGATGGCTTCGCGTATGAGAGCGTGTATGCGTTCAGAAACCACAAACCATTGGAGAACAACATGAAGCAGAACGCAAACACCCCCATGACCCGCGAAGCACTCCACGCCCTGTCCGCCGAAACGCTGACCGAAATACGCGACGCCTACTACAAAACGGGCGAAGGGATTTTGAGTCTGGCCGACAGCGCCAGCCACCTTGGCCAGCAGGAACAGGAAGCCATCCGCCACCTGCGCCGCGCCTTCGAAGCGCTCGATCACCTCGGCATCAACCTCTGAACCGGAAAGGAAACTCCGCCATGAACGATTCCCGTAGCACCTTCACGCCGCTTTGCGCCCGCAAGCCCACCACTTGGGACGAGTGCCCCCGTCACCGCCATAGCGAAATGCCCGAGTGGCAGCGCGAGCTGATCCGAAAACTGCCCATGATCGGGACCGACGCGGCCACCCCGATGGAGGCCTTCCTCGGGGACAACCCGCCCCTCGAATGTTTCGTGGTGATCACCGGCGGGCGCTGCTTCTACGTTAACGCCGAGGGCTATAGCTACGCCCGGTACGCCTTCCGGATCGACGGCTGAACCACCACCACGCCGCTCCCGCCAATCGGGGGCGGCACCGCCGAAACGGCCCGCCAAATAAAATACGCAAGTTGTTTAAAATAAAGGACTAATAGGCTTGATGGCGTCAAGAATAAGAGCGTCTATGCGTTCAGAAACCACAAACCATTGGAGGACAAGATGAAACAGAACACCACCACCACGAACGCCAACTACACTACAGCTCCGAGCGAGGACTCCTGGGGCTTTTACGGGATCATCCAGCACAACGAACACATGAACGAAGCCGAAGCCGCGCAGGCCTTTGCCGCCGCGTTTGAGATTTTCCGTAGCGCCCCGTGGCAGCCCACCGACATCGCCATCCGCAATTTTCTGCGCAGCCGCTGGGGACGCCACTTTGCCGACTCCACCAGCTCCTACGACGGCTCGCTCAAGAGCCGCATCCAGCAGGCCTCCGGCGCAAAATGGGTCGCGCAGGAATTCGCGAGCCTCGTCCGCCAGGGCTTCGACAAGGAGCTTTTCGAAGACGACGACATCGCCTGAGAACATCAACCATCAACATCAATCACAATCATGAACTGGACCACCAAGACCCTCAACAAACGCGAAGTGCTCGTCAGCGGGGACTTCAGTATCATCCCCTGCAAAAACGGACGCCAGCAGTTGCGCGAGTCCGGCAAGATGCGCGGGACCTTTACCGACGCATCCGCCGCTCAGGCGCACGCCGTATTCCTCATGGACCAGCGCCAGCCACCCGCCCCGAAGCGTGAGCGCAGAAGTGGTGGCGGCTCCGTCCACCCGAAGGTTTTTGGCTTCTCGGCTTGCGCGGTGCTGAAAGCGCTCGGGCAGGCCGGGGTCAAATACCCCGAGGCCGATGCCATCCTCAAGCGCCACGGCATCGAGATGCCCAAGGCTTCCGTCAGCGTCCAGTTGGGCTTCGGGCGCAACGAACATACCTGGCAGCGCCACGGCCAGCCCGCCCCGCTCACGCCGGAGCAACTCAAGGCACTGGGGGTGGTCCATGACTGAGCAGGAACGCGAATACGTCCACGCGCTGGAGCAGGCCGTCCTTCAGGCTGAACACGTGATGGCCGACTGGGAATGCGCCCGTGAGAAAGGTTACATTCGCAATGCCCAGCGCTTCGTCTTCGGCACCGCCGATCACATCCGGCGTGTGCGCAAGGAGCGCGATGCGGCGTCATCCCACGACGGTTGACATCACCAGCAACGGCATGAGCGATACGCCTGCCGTTGCCAGTTCTTCCCACCCGCGTAAATCCCGCGCCCTGATCAGCGGCATCGATGTGTGGTGCCAGCACGACAAGCTCGTTCCTCTGGACGACATTGGCGTGACCTCCTAGAATCGTACCATTGCGTTTGAGACCCTGGCGGGTAGAACCCGACCAGAAGTATGAAACGAAAGAGATACACCGAAGAGCAAATCGTGGCGCTCCTGCGCGAGGCAGACGAAGGCCGCAGCGTGGACGATGTTTGCCGCGAGCACAATGTGAGCAAAGCGAGCTTCCATCGTTGGAAGAGCAAGTACGGACAGATGGAGCTGCGCGATGTGAAGCGTCTGAAGGAGCTTGAGCGCGAGAACGCCGAGCTGAAGAAACTGGTGGCCGACCAGCTTTTGAACATCAAAGTACTGGAGCAGGTAAACGCAAAAAAATGGTAAGCCCGGGGCACAAGCGCGAAGCGGTGCGCGAGGTGGCCGAGTCGGGAACGTGCTCGTTACGGGCCGCCTGTCGGTATCTTCGTCTGCACTGGTCGAGCTTCTGCTACCGGGCTAAAACCGCCACCGACAAGATGGTTCGCCTCGTGCGTGCGATCATCGCGGTGAGCCGGACCAACCCGCGCTACGGTTATCGTCGCGTACGAGCGCTGCTGGCCAACGAAGGCTGGCAGGTCAGCCGCAAGCTGGTACAAAAGGTACGCCGGGCTGAAGGGCTGGGCGTGAAGCCGCCGCGCCCCCGGCAACGGCGTCAGGGCAAGTCCACCGGCAAGATCCCGACCGCGGCGACGCATCCGCGGCACGTGTGGAGTTGGGACTTCGTGGCGGATCGCACCGACAATGGAGCGCCTCTGCGGGTGCTCAGTCTGATCGACGAGTTTACCCGCCAGTGCATCAGCCTGACGGTGGCTCGCGGGCTGAAGTCAGCCGACATCGTCGCGGCCTTGGACAAAGCCATCGCCAAGCACGGTGCTCCCGAGCACATCCGTTCCGACAACGGGCCGGAGTTTATCGCTACGGCGACCAAGGACTACCTGGAATCCAAACGCATCAAAACCCTCTACATCGAGCCGGGCTCGCCCTGGCAAAACCCTCACGTGGAGAGCTTCCACAACCGCCTGCAGGACGAGTGCCTCAAGCAGGAGTGGTTCCTCTCCCTGACCGAAGCGCGCGTCGTCATCGAAAACTGGCGACGCAAATACAACAGCCAGCATCCGCACAGCCGTTTGGGCTTTATATCCCCCGACGCCTTTGCCAAACTCTGGCATCAAACCAAGGCAGTGCTTGGCTCCGTTCGCCCTACGGGCTCACTGCACCAAGCACTCCCGCAAACCATAACCCAACCAACATAATCCTACCCAGCCAGCGTCTCATCGCTCTGGTACGAAAAGTGGGGGCCGACCA
>NZ_JACHVB010000046.1 GCF_014230085.1 Ruficoccus amylovorans
TACGCCCCCGCCAACCTCGGGCAAGCCAAGCATCTGGCCAAGGCAGCCTATCTGGAGATGGAATCGCAGGAAACGGGGAGTGCCGGGAGCGAGGTCGCCTCGATGGTGGCCAACTTCTCGACAAACCCCGGTATCAACTACGCCCCCTTGAACCTGGGCCAACTCAAGGCGCTCGCAAAACCCTTTTATGACGTCATGCACGCTGCCGATGGTTTTATCATCGTGCTTTCGGACGGAACATCTCTTTCTTCCGGAGAGTACCCTTGGGACCCGGCCACCCCTCTCTCCGCCAACTACGCCCCCGCCAACCTCGGACAACTCAAATATGTCTTCTCCTTTTCCCTGGAAGAGTGGGGGGTAGAAGTTACTCCTCCTGAGGTGCCCGGAGAGTATGAGCGAGCCTTTGTTTATCTTGTCGAGCCTACGATCAGGTACGCTGTTGTTGGGCAAGCGATTGGTTTGAAAGCTGTGGCAAGTTTTCCGGGAGACACGGTCAGCGGTGTGGAGTTTTATACTAATGGAGTTTTGTTGGGATCAGAAGACTCCTCCCCTCCGTATGAGTCGGGGTGGAGTCCGTCCGGCATCGGTACCAATGCCTTGCAGGCAAAGGCCTCGTCACTTGGGGGAGGAAGTGTGCTGTCTCCTGTGTGGATCGTTGTCATACAAGAGGACGTGAATGGGGACGGCCTTGGGGATGCTTGGGCAATGGCAAATGGTGTCACAGGCCCTGGTGATGATGACGACGGAGACGGTATGACTGCTTTGGATGAGTTCGCCTCGGGCTTGTCGGCTGGTATAAAAGACCACCCTGTAGTCGGTCTGGAGTACTTCAGTGTGAGTCTGTGAGCCCTTTTGATTAATCTGATTTATTGTTGTTCCATGAGCGTTTATTATAAAATCCTGTGTCTGTATTCATGGTTGATTGTTTTGTCGGCGATACATGTCTCTGGTCAGTGTGGAATTAATGGTCCGGATATCGAAAAGATATATATTCCGAGTCGTTGTTTTGTTTCGAGTGAGGGTATATCTACGATTCTTGGTTATACTGGTTTTGTCAGCCCATATGCGGAGTCTGGTATTGTGTATAGGAAAGTGAATATGGGAGGAGTGTACTGGTATGGAGAGTTTGATGGGCCTAGCTTGGGTGGGTGCGAAGTTCAGGATAGGGATAAGTATACTTATGTTTATAGGGGCTCAGATGTGGTAAATGAATTAAGGCCACTTCGATTAAGGGAGTCATTTTGCTTGAGCCGTTCAGCTATGAGATTTCAGATGCCTGGAAGGGGGCTTGATGGGCAGTTGCAGGGAGTTGCGGTGGTTGTTTTGGCCTCAGATTGAGGCGTTTGGCGGCGATTTTCTCCCGATTGTGTAGGCTCAGCCCCTGGCATGGAACATGGCATAGCGGTCGAGGTTGTAGGTGAGGTTGGTAAGGGCGGTTTCGAAGCGACATCGTCTCTGGCCGATACGTCGGAAGCGGTCGCCGCCGAACTGGGCGATGCGGCCGAAGGCGTGTTCGACGCGGGAGCGGATGCGGCTCTTTTGCCTGTTGGCACGCTTTTGTTCACGGCTGAGCGGACGGGCGGCAGTGCCCTTTTCGCAGATGTTGGCGAGCATGGCGAAGCCTTTGAGCAGCGCGGCGATGAACGGCCCGACGTAAGCGCTGTCGGCCCACAGCACGGCCTCGCGGTCGCTCTCACGCAGCAGTTTCCCGACCGGTTGGGAGTCGTGGACGGCGGCGTTTGTGACGGTGAAGGTCTCGATAAACTTGCTGGCCGCATCGACTTTGACGTGGTTCTTGTATCCAAAATAGGATACATGGTTCTTCTGCGTCCAACGCGCATCGAGATCCTTCTGGCAGGCCCGGCGCGGCCTCTTGGCGATGCGTTCGGGCACCTCGCCGCGCTTGATCTGTTCGTTCTCATGGCGGCGGTTGCGCTGCTTGGGAGCCTCGATAAAACTGGCGTCGATGATCTTGCCGCAACTGGCGATCAAGCCCTGAGTGCGCAGTTGCTCGTTGAACAACTCGAACACAGCAACCATCCCCTCGGCTCCAAGGCGTTCCTTAAAGGACCAGATCGTCGCGTGATCGGGAGAACCATCGCCGGGGCGTAGCCCCACAAAGCGCAGAAAGCTGAAGCGATCAAGAATCTGAAACTCTGTCTCTTGGTCCGATAGGTCAAAGAAGCGCTGCAATACCAGCACCTTGAGCATCAAAACCGGACACCACGGAATGCGCCCACCCTTGCTTTGGTCGCCGTAGGAAAGGCGCTCCTCAAGCAACGCACGAAACGTCTCCCAATCGATCACATCAAGCCGATCCAGGCTGCTCTTACGCTGCGAAGCGCTGTCCGCGTGTTTCAAAATGTCGAAGAGATTGCTTTGGCTGCTACCAGTCTTTACGCGCATATCAGATTGTCTCCAGTTGTCGCAAAGAAGGCGAGGTTAATCGAAGTGGCC
>NZ_JACHVB010000047.1 GCF_014230085.1 Ruficoccus amylovorans
TCTCCCGGAAAACTTGCCACAGCTTTCAAACCAATCGCTTGCCCAACAACAGCGTACCTGATCGTAGGCTCGACAAGATAAACAAAGGCTCGCTCATACTCTCCGGGCACCTCAGGAGGAGTAACTTCTACCCCCCACTCTTCCAGGGAAAAGGAGAAGACATATTTGAGTTGTCCGAGGTTGGCGGGGGCGTAGTTGGCGGAGAGAGGGGTGGCCGGGTCCCAAGGGTACTCTCCGGAAGAAAGAGATGTTCCGTCCGAAAGCACGATGATAAAACCATCGGCAGCGTGCATGACGTCATAAAAGGGTTTTGCGAGCGCCTTGAGTTGGCCCAGGTTCAAGGGGGCGTAGTTGATACCGGGGTTTGTCGAGAAGTTGGCCACCATCGAGGCGACCTCGCTCCCGGCACTCCCCGTTTCCTGCGATTCCATCTCCAGATAGGCTGCCTTGGCCAGATGCTTGGCTTGCCCGAGGTTGGCGGGGGCGTAATTGGCATCCAACCAGGCCGGGTAAGCGGGGTCAGAGGGGTCGGGAGGCTGAGAATCAACAACGGCCCGGCTCAGCCACCATTGGGGATAAGAGGCCGCTCCTGAATCGGCCCAGGCAGGCAGACTCAGGAGGGCAAGGATGATGGAAAACAGCGAGCAGCGAGTCATGGTAGGAAGTTTCAATCAATGAAAGCGGGCATGAGGAAACAGTGGTTGGCTCTTGGTCAGGACGATTCAGTCAGTGGCAGCGAGAACCAAGAGGTCAAGAGCCCCCCTGTTGCCCAGAATCCTCAGGATTACCAAAAGCCCCCATCCAGATATCTCCCTGGCGGGGCATTGTGACATTACCCCCGAAGCGCGCATGGCCTCTGACAACGAGGGCTTCACCGGCGGAGGACTGGTCACCGGCCAGTTCGGTGTCCGGGTCGGCGGGGATCTCGGTGGGATTTTGCTCGTCCCAGTACTTGTTTTGCAAAGTGGTTTGGCCGTTTTTGATAACGGTCAGGGCATTGGATCGGCTAGCATAAGTTCCATTACCCACCTCCAATAACGGATCGAGATCAAACCATTTCTTATCACCGTCATTCGTACTATTTCCACCATCTAGGTGCGTATAGCCACCAGTATTCCATGCGCCAAATGCAGTAGAGCTAACTGATTCAGCAATAGTCCCCTTCCCCCAAGCAGTTGAATAATATGCATCCGAAACCGTTTCAGACCCCCAAACAGTCGAATAATATCCAGTCGCAAAAGTCCACTCTCCCCAAGCAGTTGAACCAATACCAGTTGCGTGGCCTCCTTCACCCCACGCCGTGGAATTAAGCCCAGTTGACAAAGAACTATCGCCCCATGAAGTTGCGTAGATACTACGAGCCGATGAATTCCCCCAAGCCGTAGCGCCTTCACCACTCGCAGATGAGAACTGTCCCCATGACATCGAATCAACTCCAATATTTTCTATACTCCAATGAGTACCCCAAGTATATCCTGCCCGAAACGCCCCCTTCTGCGGGATCCACATCAAACGAGCACCGGGACCTTCGGGGATCATCTCGGTGGCGTTGTAGCTCTGGCCCTCGCCGGCCCAGATGACTCCGTTTGGTTCGACGGTGAAGGCGGATTTGACGCCTGAGCCTGGGTTGACGGTGAGTTTGTTGTCCACGGTGAGGTCGCCTTGGGCGGTGCCGGAAGCCTCGACGTTGAGGTCACCTTCGACGGTGAGGGAGTCGGCGTGAAGGGTGAAGGGGGTGAGGCTTGTGAGCAGGAAGGAGGCAAGCAGGGTTGGGAGGGTGCTTTTCATGGTAGTCGTGGGTTGGGCGTGAAGAGGGTTAGTCGGCGGACGTGGCGGAGGCCGCTTCAAGGCGGGCCGGGGAAATCGTTCCAGTGGCGGACAAGGACTCGCGCAGGGTGGTCATTTTCTCGCGGTAGGCGTCGATGGCGGCGCGGCGTTCCTCGGGGGAGGCGTTGGCGAGCGTGGCGGTCAATTCGTTGACGGCGGCGAGACGTTCGTTACGGGCCTGGAGCCTGGCTTTCTGCTCGGCCGGGAGGTTGGCGGGGATGTCATGCAACTCCAGTTGGCCCGATGAGCGGGCGGATGCTTGCCCGCCCCGGGACTGGGTAGCCGGGGAGACGGACGCCTCCTCCGACAACTCGCGCAGGCGTGTCAGGCGTTGGGCGTTTTGTTCGCGGAAGTCCTCCATCACCTGGCGCCGCTGCTGCGGGCTGGCATTCTCCAACTGGGCAAGCATCGCCATCTGTGCCTCGCGCACATCGTAGCGCAGTTCGAATTGCTCGCGTTCGGCGGCGGAGAGGTTGTCGGGGATTGGCGGGCGGGTCCAGGTGGGTGAAGCTTTCTTACCGGAGGCACTGGTGCGGGCAGAGGCACTCTCCACGCCTGCGCCCGAACGCTGCTGCTCAAGCTGTTCAATCAAGGGACGGGACTGCTGACGCCATTGCTCGATCACCGCGCGTTTGTCCTGAGGGGAGGATGCCTGTTCCAGTTGGGCGAGCATCTGCTCTCGTGACGCATGCAGGGACTCTCGCAGCGCCCGCGCCTCCTCATCTCCCTGTACGGCCTCGATCGCCTGTGGGGACGGCGAGGCACGGCCTTCCCCGGCAGAGGACTCCGCCATCAGGGGCAAGGCGAGCAAGGGCATGACAGCGAGGCAGTGGAGGAGATTCATGGTGTCCGGGGTAAAGGGTGCAGGGAGGTCGGGAGCGGGCTCACGTAAGGGGGCAAAAACTACCTCAGGGTAACGTCGCCGTTGGGGCGGAGGGTGAGGTTTTTGCCGTTGAGGTTGAGGGTGGTCTCGTCGTAGGCGATGGACGAGGCTTGCACGAGGATGCGGCTTTCATCGGCGGCGGCAGCGAAGACACCAGAGAGGGTGGCCTTGGGGCCGTGCAGGCTGCTGGGCTGGCCGGGGTAGAGGCTGAGGCCGTTGTAGTAAACGTCATTGCCGGTGTCGGCCGAGACGTAGTACAGCACATCGGCATCGGCCACGGTGGGCGATTTGCCCTGCCGGAACTCCTCCTCGTTGCTCAGGCCGTCGCCGTCGTAATCATCTCCCGGCAGGACCTGGGCCGTGCTGGTGATGGCGTCGGAGTCGTCAGCATCGACGAGTGCCTGCTTCCAGTCCTCGGGGACCATGCCCCACGGGGAGAGCTCCGCTGGCATGGCGGTGGACACACGTAACGAGTCGATAAAGCCCTGGCTCTCGGACTGGCTCAACTGCTCGAAGCGGACCCGCGTGAAGCCGGCGATGGCCGTGTTGGCAAAGCCCACGTCAAGGGCAACCTCCGTCGCATCGGCCCAGAGGCTCCAGGTCTTGGCCGCGTAGTCGAGGCGGACATCGAAGCGCATCCAGTTGGCCGCGTTCACGGCCAGACCGGCATCCAGCCACTGGCTGCTGCCCCCGTCATAAACGTGCAGGGTGCCTGCCTCGTCGGTCGTGAAGTAAGCCGCCCCGAGCGTCTCGCGCTGCGAGAGGTCGGGCAGGCCGCCGGGGGTCAGTTTGGCATAAAAGCTCACCCAGACCACGCTCGCCCCGACCGGTGAAGCCAGCCACTGCTCGGCGGAAACCGCCTCGCTCGCCGCGGTCTCCAGGGTCACGGATTGAGTCCCGGCCTGCGCCTGCGCCGCGCTCACGGTCACCAGCGCCGAGTCGGTACGCCAACGGTTTTGCCCGCTCAGGGCGGCGACGCTGTAGCCCTCCGCGGGCTCGAATCCGGCCTGCCAGGAGTAGATGCCGTTGCTGTCCGCGCTGAGCGCGTTGAAACTCCCCGCCACCAGCGGGTCCTCGCCCAGTGTGCTTTCGGCACCATCGAGCAGGCCGTCGCCGTCCGTGTCCGGGTTGGTAAAGTCGGTCCCGGCGGCCAGCTCCGCCAGCGTGCCCAGCCCGTCCCGGTCCAGGTCGTAATAATCATCGCGCACCATGCCGGTCGGGTCGGCCGAGTAGGCGTTCTCCGGGTCGTAACCGTGAGCGGCAGCGGCGATTTCCCAGGCATTGCTCAGGCCGTCACCGTCGTTGTCGAGATCGGCGGGCTCGGTGTAGCCGACCTGCACCGCGTCCAGGTAAGTCTCACCGCCCTCGGACTCCGTCATCCGGAAGGACTGAAAGAACGGCACCGCGTTGGCAAAGCCAAGTCCATTGGCCAGGCGCACCCCGTTGAGGTACACCGCCCAGCGCTGCGTGGTGTAGTTGAGCTGGACGGTGAGCCGCTGCCACTGATCGCTCTGGACGTGCTCGTGGGCCAGTGTCTGCCAGCCGCCCATCGGCAGGACCGCGCCGTCAAAAGCCCGCAGCAGCCCCTCGTCGTTAAAGTAAAAGCCCGCCGATGTCGCCGCACTCAGGGCGGGTTCCTCGGCCAGCATTCCCGGCTTGAGCGCGAAGTCCACCCAGACCACGGTGTCGGGCACCGCCGTGAAGAGATTATAAAGCGCCGTCGAGGAGGTGGAGGCGTTGACAAACACCGAGTAACTGCCAGCGGCGGCCTCGGCACTGCTGAGCTGCGGCTCATTGCCTCCCTGATAGGCCCAACCGCCCGCACTGGTCACGTTGGCCGTGGGGTGGTTCTCAAAACTGTCCGTGTAGGGCAGCGCAGCCAGGGTGTAGTTGTCCGCCGCCGCCGGATCGCCCCCGAAGGCGAATTCCCACCCGTCATGCACGCCGTCCCCGTCGCTGTCCGGGTTGCCCGCCGCCAGGTCGTAGAGGAACTCGTGGATGTTCGCGATCCCGTCAAAGTCGAGGTCCCCGTAGCGGTCGTCCATGTTCGGGTTCAGGCCGCTGGCGATTTCGTAGGCGTCGCTCATGCCGTCCCCGTCGCTGTCGAGGAAGATCGGGTTGTCGTACCCGGCGTAGAAGAAGTCAAAATACACCGGTGCCAGCCCACCGCCCTTGAGCCGGAACGAGCTGAAACTCTCCAGCACATCGTCAATAAAGCCCAAGTCCGTCGCCACGAGGTCTTCGTCCAGGTACAGGTCCCAGGTCTTGGTCGCGTAGTTGAGCCGGTAGGTCAGGCGTATCCAGTTTGTGGATACACCGTCGTTCAACGCAAAGGAGCGCGGCACCAGTTGCCACTCTCCGCCGCCCTGCCCGTCGCCATGCACGGCGTACAGCCAGCCCGCGCCCGCACTCTCCACCACGCCGGTCATGGCCGAGGTCTCCGTACTGGAAACCTGCGGCAGGCTCTCCTGCGACCCGGCCATGGGTTTTAAGTAAAAATCGACAAAGGTCACCGCCCCCGGCTGAGCACCGCCGAAGCTCCCCCTCAGAAAGCCCGACACCCCGTCCGGAAACAAAATCGACTGCGCCGCCGAAGCCGAATCAACCGCGGTCACTACCGCGCCCGAACCGCCCGCGCTCCAGGGAGCCAGGCCCGGCGGATTGCCGGGCACATACCCCGCCGCCGACTCGAAATCCGTCTCATACGGCAAGGAAACCTGCCCGCTCAAGGGGCCGGTGAAGAGGGCTAGCGAAAGCCCGAAAACGGCTGCGCTAACTCGGAACATGGGGAGCCTTTCCGAGGTTAACGCCTGCCGGGCAGAATCTTTGCCGCGAAGCGGGCCAGCTTCCCCTCCGGATTCCTGCGCCCCAGAAACATCAGCAGGTACGCGGTCAGAATAAAGCCGCCGATCCCGGACATTTCGATCAGGGTCCCCCCCGAGGGCTCCTGAGCACTCAGGACGGAAGAGGTGGCAAGCAAGACAACAAGAGGCAGGGCAGTAG
>NZ_JACHVB010000048.1 GCF_014230085.1 Ruficoccus amylovorans
CACCAGCCGCAGTGCATGCCCGGCTGCGGATGCCAGCGCTCGTGATAGACCCCGTCCACCATGGCCTGGGCCATGCTCCAGAAGCGCTCCCGGGCCGTCTCGTCGGCGGGCGGGAGGCGGTGGACGATGACCTTCGGTGTCTTCGTCTTGACGAGGAAGACCAGTTCGCGGGCCGAGACGGGTTGCCCGGTGGCCTCCTCGATGAGCAACTGGTAGGCGCACAGTTGCCCCTCGTGCAGGAAGGCCTCCAGCTCGACGTTGGGCGTGGCGGCGACCGTCTTGAAGTCGCACACCACCGGACCGTTCGCGGCGGACAGGACCAGGTCCACGTAGCCCAGCAGGGGCGAGGGCAGTTCCGGGAAGTCGTCCTGGAGCTTGACCTCGACCCCGAGGGGCCTGGCTTCGTTCTGGGCGTGTTCGCTCTCGCAGTAGGCCCGCAAGAGGGCCTCGCCCTTGGCCAGGGTGGCCTCGCGTTCCCCCTCGGCGAAGGGGACCGGGGCTTCCTGTTCGTGGGCGTCGAAGGCCGTTTTGTAGTGATTTATAACTACATCGGCAGAGGCATCCCCGCCGCGCCAGCGGGCGATCCAGTAGGCCTGGATGCCCGCGTGGACGGCCTTACCCAGGTGCAGGCTCACGCTGCCCGGCTCCGGCAGGCCCAGCACGCGCTTGAAGTAGAAGCGCAGGGAGCATTGCAGGTAGTCGCGGATGGCCGAGGGGCTGACGTGGGCCAAGGCCCCGTCGCTGGGGCGCAGCGGGAAGGCCACGATATCCGCCGGGGGGCGGTGGTCGGGATCGGCGGGCCGGATCATGGCACCCTCCCGACTGGGGCCGTGCGGCGGGTGCTGCCCCGGCGTGGGGAGCGGGCGGCCTGGCCCTTGCCCCCGTGGCGCTCCAGTAACTCGTCGATCAGCCCGGAGGCTTCGAGTTTGTTGAGGGAGCGCACGCCCTTGCCGAAGCGTTGACGGGCCAACTCGTCCACCTCGCGGCGGTCGAGGCTGTGTTCTTCTACGAGCCTGAGGATCAGCTCACGCTGTTTGGGTGAGCAGGTCCAGGTGTCGGCTCCGTTGGACAGGCCCGGGTGCGGGTCCCGGCTGCCTGCCTTGCGGCAGCCAGCCGGTCTGTTGGAGCTCGCGGTCCACGGAGGTTTGGAGCAGGCGGTACACCCGCTCCGACTCCTCCGGGACCTGGTTGATGTCGCCCAGCTCCGCCCGGATCGTCACCCCGTACTGGTGCGACGAGTACCCCGGCAGTCCGAGCTTCTTGCAATAGTTGGC
>NZ_JACHVB010000049.1 GCF_014230085.1 Ruficoccus amylovorans
CTACTGCCCTGCCTCTTGTTGTCTTGCTTGCCACCTCTTCCGTCCTGAGTGCTCAGGAGCCCTCGGGGGGGACCCTGATCGAAATGTCCGGGATCGGCGGCTTTATTCTGACCGCGTACCTGCTGATGTTTCTGGGGCGCAGGAATCCGGAGGGGAAGCTGGCCCGCTTCGCGGCAAAGATTCTGCCCGGCAGGCGTTAACCTCGGAAAGGCTCCCCATGTTCCGAGTTAGCGCAGCCGTTTTCGGGCTTTCGCTAGCCCTCTTCACCGGCCCCTTGAGCGGGCAGGTTTCCTTGCCGTATGAGACGGATTTCGAGTCGGCGGCGGGGTATGTGCCCGGCAATCCGCCGGGCCTGGCTCCCTGGAGCGCGGGCGGTTCGGGCGCGGTAGTGACCGCGGTTGATTCGGCTTCGGCGGCGCAGTCGATTTTGTTTCCGGACGGGGTGTCGGGCTTTCTGAGGGGGAGCTTCGGCGGTGCTCAGCCGGGGGCGGTGACCTTTGTCGATTTTTACTTAAAACCCATGGCCGGGTCGCAGGAGAGCCTGCCGCAGGTTTCCAGTACGGAGACCTCGGCCATGACCGGCGTGGTGGAGAGTGCGGGCGCGGGCTGGCTGTACGCCGTGCATGGCGACGGGCAGGGCGGCGGAGAGTGGCAACTGGTGCCGCGCTCCTTTGCGTTGAACGACGGTGTATCCACAAACTGGATACGCCTGACCTACCGGCTCAACTACGCGACCAAGACCTGGGACCTGTACCTGGACGAAGACCTCGTGGCGACGGACTTGGGCTTTATTGACGATGTGCTGGAGAGTTTCAGCTCGTTCCGGCTCAAGGGCGGTGGGCTGGCACCGGTGTATTTTGACTTCTTCTACGCCGGGTACGACAACCCGATCTTCCTCGACAGCGACGGGGACGGCATGAGCGACGCCTACGAAATCGCCAGCGGCCTGAACCCGAACATGGACGACCGCTACGGGGACCTCGACTTTGACGGGATCGCGAACATCCACGAGTTCCTCTACGACCTGGCGGCGGGCAACCCGGACAGCGACGGGGACGGCGTGCATGACGGGTGGGAATTCGCCTTCGGGGGCGATCCGGCGGCGGCGGACAACTACACCCTGGCTGCGCTGCCCTACACGGACAGTTTTGAGAACCACCCCACGGCCAACGTGACCAGTGCGGGCGGTTGGGCCTATCAGGGAGGCAATGAGCCGCAGCTCAGCAGTGCCGAGGCCGCCGCTGGCAGTTACTCGGTGTTTGTCAACGCCTCCACCTCCTCGACGGCGCTTTATAATCTCTTCACGGCGGTGCCCGACACCGTGGTCTGGGTGGACTTCGCGCTCAAGCCGGGAATGCTGGCCGAGGAACCCGCCCTGAGTGCGGCGACATCGGCGGGCTTTTACTTTAACGACGAGGGGCTGCTGCGGGCTTTTGACGGCGCGGTCCTGCCGATGGGCGGCTGGCAGACACTGGCCCACGAGCACGTCCAGAGCGATCAGTGGCAGCGGCTCACCGTCCAGCTCAACTACACCACGCAGCGCTGGGCGGTGTACCTCAACGGGGTGCGCCTGGCCAATGGACTTGGCTTTGCCAACGCGGTGCCGTTCTTTCAGTCCTTCCGGATGACGGAGTCCGAGGGCGGTGAGACTTACCTGGACGCGGTGCAGGTCGGCTACACCGAGCCCGCCGATCTCGACAACGACGGTGACGGCCTGAGCAATGCCTGGGAAATCGCCGCTGCCGCTCACGGTTACGACCCGGAGAACGCCTACTCGGCCGACCCGACCGGCATGGTGCGCGATGATTATTACGACCTGGACCGGGACGGGCTGGGCACGCTGGCGGAGCTGGCCGCCGGGACCGACTTTACCAACCCGGACACGGACGGCGACGGCCTGCTCGATGGTGCCGAAAGCACACTGGGCGAGGACCCGCTGGTGGCGGGGAGTTTCAACGCGCTCAGCGCGGACAGCAACGGCATCTACTCCTGGCAGGCCGGATTCGAGCCCGCGGAGGGCTACAGCGTCGCCGCCCTGAGCGGGCAAAACCGTTGGCGTACCGACTCGGCGCTGGTGACCGTGAGCGCGGCGCAGGCGCAGGCCGGGACTCAATCCGTGACCCTGGAGACCGCGGCGAGCGAGGCGGTTTCCGCCGAGCAGTGGCTGGCTTCACCGGTCGGGGCGAGCGTGGTCTGGGTGAGCTTTTATGCCAAACTGACCCCCGGCGGCCTGCCCGACCTCTCGCAGCGCGAGACGCTCGGGGCGGCTTACTTCACGACCGACGAGGCAGGCACCCTGCACGTTTATGACGGGGGCAGCAGCCAGTGGCTGGATGCCGGTCTGGCCGTGAACGCGGCCAACTGGATGCGCTTCGATGTCCGCCTCGACTACGCGGCCAAGACCTGGAGCCTCTGGGCCGATGCGACGGAGGTTGCCCTTGACGTGGGCTTTGCCAACACGGCCATCGCCGGCTTCACGCGGGTCCGCTTCGAGCAGTTGAGCCAGTCCGAGAGCCAGGGCTTTATCGACTCGTTACGTGTGTCCACCGCCATGCCAGCGGAGCTCTCCCCGTGGGGCATGGTCCCCGAGGACTGGAAGCAGGCACTCGTCGATGCTGACGACTCCGACGCCATCACCAGCACGGCCCAGGTCCTGCCGGGAGATGATTACGACGGCGACGGCCTGAGCAACGAGGAGGAGTTCCGGCAGGGCAAATCGCCCACCGTGGCCGATGCCGATGTGCTGTACTACGTCTCGGCCGACACCGGCAATGACGTTTACTACAACGGCCTCAGCCTCTACCCCGGCCAGCCCAGCAGCCTGCACGGCCCCAAGGCCACCCTCTCTGGTGTCTTCGCTGCCGCCGCCGATGAAAGCCGCATCCTCGTGCAAGCCTCGTCCATCGCCTACGACGAGACCACCCTCAACCTCAACGGCAAAAACCTCACCCTCCGCCCCAACGGCGACGTTACCCTGAGGTAGTTTTTGCCCCCTTACGTGAGCCCGCTCCCGACCTCCCTGCACCCTTTACCCCGGACACCATGAATCTCCTCCACTGCCTCGCTGTCATGCCCTTGCTCGCCTTGCCCCTGATGGCGGAGCCCTCTGCCGGGGAAGGTCGTGCCTCGCCGTCCCCGCAGGCGATCGAGGCCGTGCAGGGGGATGAGGCGGCGCAGGCGCGGGCCCTGCGAGAGTCCCTGCATGCGTCACGAGAGCAGATGCTCGCCCAACTGGAACAGGCATCCTCCCCTCAGGACAAGCGTGCGGTGATCGAACAATGGCGTCAGCAGTCCCGTCCCTTGATTGAACAGCTTGAGCAGCAGCGTTCGGAGGCAGGCGTGGAGAGTGCTTCTGCCCGCACCAGTGCCTCCGGTAAGAAAGCTTCACCCACCTGGACCCGCCCGCCAATCCCCGACAACCTCTCCGCCGCCGAACGCGAGCAATTCGAACTGCGCTACGATGTGCGCGAGGCACAGATGGCGATGCTTGCCCAGTTGGAGAATGCCAGCCCGCAGCAGCGGCGCCAGGTGATGGAGGACTTCCGCGAACAAAACGCCCAGCGCATGACACGCCTGCGCGAGTTGTCGGAAGAGGCGTCCTTCTCCGCGGTTGCCCAGTCCCGGGGCGGGCAAGCATCCGCCCGCTCATCGGCCCACCTGGAGTTGCATGACATCCCCGCCAACCTCCCGGCCGAGCAGAAAGCCAGGCTCCAGGCCCGTAACGAACGCCTTGCCGCCGTCAACGAATTGACCGCCACGCTCGCCAACGCCTCCCCCGAGGAACGCCGCGCCGCCATCGACGCCTACCGCGAGAAAATGACCACCTTGCGCGAGTCCTTGTCCGCCACTGGAACGATTTCCCCGGCACGCTCTGAAGCGACCTCCGCCACGTCCGCCGACTAACCCTCTTCACGCCCAACCCACGACCACCATGAAACGCACCCTCCCAACCCTGCTTGCCTCCTTCTTCCTCGCAAGCCTCACCCCCTTCACCCTCCACGCCGACTCCCTCACCGTCGAAGGTGACCTTAAGGTCGAGGCTTCCGGCACCGCCCAAGGCGACCTCGCCGTGGACAACAAACTCACCGTCAACCCAGGCTCAGGCGTCAAATCCGCCTTCACCGTCGAACCAAACGGAGTCATCTGGGCCGGCGAGGGCACCTCGTACAACGCCACCGAGATGATCCCCGAAGGTCCCGGTGCTCGTTTGATGTGGATACCTCAAAAGGGGGCGTTCAGGGTCGGAAGAGTGCGGAATGATTATTGGGACATAGAAGAGCTAGGTAATATTGGGTTTGGCTCCGTGGGCTTGGGTAACGGTCGTGCCAAAGGTATGCATGCTACAGCGTGGGGGCATGGTAGTGCGGATGGCGAATATTCAACAGCCTGGGGGAACTATGCCTCTGCGGATGGCGAATATTCAACAGCTTGGGGGCGCTATGCCTCTGCGGATGGGAAGTATTCAACGGCCTGGGGGGAGGAAGGTGTTGCCACGGGTGTTGTTGCTACTGTGTGGGGATATTATAATTACGCTGGAGGTGTCGCTTCAACGGCCTGGGGAGATGGAAGTATGGCTTTAGGGTGGGGGTCTACTGCTTGGGGAGTCTCAACAAGTGCAGAAGCATACCTTGCGTCTGCATTTGGGCGTTATAATATTGGTGGTTTTACATATTTTGATGATGGCAATAGCAACAATGACGGAGATAAGAAATGGTTTGATCTGGACCCTCTTCTAGAGATTGGAAATGGTACCCATTATAGCCATCGATCCAATGCCCTGACCGTCATCAAAAACGGCCAAACGACCCTGCAAAACAAGTACTGGGACGAGGAAAATCCCACGGCGATCCCCGCTGACCCGAACACGACTCTGGCCGGCGACCAGTCCTCCGCTGGCGAGGCTCTCGTTGTCAAAGGTCATGCACGCTTCGGGGGTAATGTCACAATGCCCCGCCAGGGCGATATCTGGATGGGGGCTTTTGGTAATCCTGAGGATTCGGGACAACAGGGGGGCTCTTGACCTCTTGGTTCTCGCTGCCACTGACTGAATCGTCCTGACCAAGCGCCAACTACTGTTTCCTCATGCCCGCTTTCATTGATTGAAACTTTCTGCCATGACTCGCTGCTCGCTGTTTTCCATTATCCTTGCCCTCCTGAGTCTGCCTGCCTGGGCCGATTCAGGAGCGGCCTCTTATCCCCAATGGTGGCTGAGCCGGGCCGTTGTTAATTCTCAGCCCCCCGCGCCCTCTGACCCCGCTTACCCGGCCTGGTTGGATGCCAACTACGCCCCCGCCAACCTCGGGCAAGCCAAGCATCTGGCCAAGGCAGCCTATCTGGAGATGGAATCGCAGGAAACGGGGAGTGCCGGGAGCGAGGTCGCCTCGATGGTGGCCAACTTCTCGACAAACCCCGGTATCAACTACGCCCCCTTGAACCTGGGCCAACTCAAGGCGCTCGCAAAACCCTTTTATGACGTCATGCACGCTGCCGATGGTTTTATCATCGTGCTTTCGGACGGAACATCTCTTTCTTCCGGAGAGTACCCTTGGGACCCGGCCACCCCTCTCTCCGCCAACTACGCCCCCGCCAACCTCGGACAACTCAAATATGTCTTCTCCTTTTCCCTGGAAGAGTGGGGGGTAGAAGTTACTCCTCCTGAGGTGCCCGGAGAGTATGAGCGAGCCTTTGTTTATCTTGTCGAGCCTACGATCAGGTACGCTGTTGTTGGGCAAGCGATTGGTTTGAAAGCTGTGGCAAGTTTTCCGGGAGA
>NZ_JACHVB010000050.1 GCF_014230085.1 Ruficoccus amylovorans
TATATTAGAGCAAATACTATCCAGTCTGGTTGCCGAAGCCGCTCAAATGGTGGAAGAGTATATAACAAGGCAGGCAGTTATAACGGCAATAGAGGTACGAGCGAATGAGACGAATTCAACCCACGGGTTTGTAGATGCGAGTGGCTATGGGCAAATTTTATTTTCAGGGGATGTCGATGGCCTTTCGCCTGCGGATGGAGTCGTTTTGGCATTTTTTCATTGTGACGGAGATGACTTGACTGTTGAATGTGTTCTTCGTTATACAAGAGAAATAGTTGGAACGAATTCTAGGACTACTGTATATGTGGATCTGGATAGTTTTACAGAAGAGAATTGTCCTGTATGTGGTCAAAATTAATATACAAATATATCTACCCGTTGTCACTTGCAGTTCTGGGTGTGCTGGCTTATGGATTTACTGTTTCATGTCAAAGCAATCTTGCGCTAATCGGAGTTAATAAGTCTACGACGATATCTCTCGCTTTTTCTGTTTTGCTCATACTGTATGTAGCATGCGTGGGGCGTGTTATAGCTAATGAGTCATTGAGCAATACTAAGTGCTTTTTAGTGGTTTTTATTGGTTCTATATCTGTCGCATGGGTAAGTGGTAGATCGGTAGATTTTTTTTAGTAGTAAAAGCTATGTCTAGCAATCAGTCTGTGCTTGTGGTTGGATCTGGTGATTTTAAATGTGCCAATATTTTTGTGTTTTCGATCGCACTATGCATAGCAGCATTTGCTAGCATTAAGTCACGATTGGATCATTGAGTGGCAGTCAAGGGATCCCATCGAAGAAAAGGGGGGGGCGAACCTGTATGGCATGGTTGGGAATGATGCGGGAGCGAAAGGCGAAAGGGGTCATGTCAATAATTTAAATGTTGATTTATGCCTGTGTTTGTGCTGAGGTGCGCGTATGGCAAGGGCTGTTCGCTTTCAGTTCGCTGGTGCGGTTTACCATGTGATCCTCCATGTGCACCCCTCCCGCGTCAGTAATTCAATATACAGTAGCAATGTTTAAATTATTGACATGACCCCATATGGTCTCTTCAATATTGAAGACCGTATTCAGCATGGGCTATCACGGGATTTCTTCTGCCACTTATGTGGCGATGTGTTTGCTTCTGTTAGCTGTAATAGTCGCCTGTTTTGGTCCTTGGACTGGTATTTTCTGGAAGAACTTTAGGGAAAGCAAGGAGCGTAAGTTCATATTAATGCGTTATGCGGTTTTCGTGGTTCTTATAGTAAGCGCTTTGATGAAGTTTGTAATCGTGCTTTTCGAATAACGGGCAATCGATAGGGTCAGCCCAATGTTTCATGATTTTCATCAAGCGAAAGGGGGCACGAAAGGGGTAAATGTTGTTTGAAGAAAGGTGGTGAGTTGTGAGTATGGTTAATTTTGGATGGGCATTTATATGCTTAATTCCGTTTATGTTTATTGTAGCGATTGTTTTTTGGGTTCGCTTTGAGATGGTAGTTAGGAGTGCGAAGAAACGAGTTTTAATTGGACTGTGTGTTCATGTTTTTTTTGTATTGTGTCTAGTTTGCTTGTTCGTATTGGTGAGGGATGCTGAATATGAAATGCAGCGGTATGAAATTATTCAGATATCAAAGGACGTTCAATTAATGCGTCCTGATCGTATATATGAGGTTATGCATCATCTTGAGATGTCTGCGATGAGTCGAGATGTGTGTAGTTTGAGTGAGGCTGGTAGGTTTATACAAAATAGTTCAACCCAAGAATCAATAGATGAATGAATCGTTTGGTCTTTTTGAGTATCACCAATACCGAGGTGAGTCGGTGACGATTCTGGATGTCCATTCCGTCTATGGGTATATGGTGAGGGTCACAGAAGGGGTCAGGTCAATAATTTAAATGTTGATTTATGTCTGTGTTTGTGCTGAGGTGCATGTATGGCAAGGGCTGTTCGCTTTCAGTTCGCTGGTGCGGTTTACCATGTGATCCTCCATGGACACCCCTCCCGCGTCAGTAATTTAATATACAGCAGCAATGTTTAAATTATTGACCTGACCCTATGTGGTCCTGGGTTATCATTTCGTGAGTCGAAGTACTATGATGAGCTATTTGCGCAATATCCATCATATTGTTGTTGTCGAAAAAAACAAGAATAGTATATGCATGATTAAACATATATATATATCGGTTGGCGTGTTTATGGCACTTTCATGCTTTTCGGATGGAAATGAATCTACTCAAAGTAAAATGCTAAGTGAAATTTCTAAAAACTGGAAGGCAGGGGGGGACTCGGTTGAAAGCGTGAGTCTGGATCCTCTGTCTACTGTACAAGAATATATTAAAAATAGGGTTCGGGATTCTTCCCTGAAGATTGGATATGAAATTTACGATAATAGAGGTTTTTTCCGTATAGACGCTAAAACGTTGTTCGCTGATGATGGAGCGCAGATGAGGGAGTATGTGAAGGGGTTGGGAGTTAGTCCGTCGGTGTCTTGTTATATTTCAAAAGAGGTTGAGGTAAGTGGTGCTATGCTTATTTCGTTAATAAATAAATTTTATGATATGGGTTTTGTGTCTATATTTATATATAGGTCAAGTGGATCATATGTAAATGTGTATGCAGAATTAAATATTGAGTAGAATGCCTGTTCGCTTTTTAGGGGCTACCCGAAGGGGGGCATGTCAATGATTTAAGGGACATTAGAACGTAAGCGTCACATGTAGCGCCGTTGGATTGCGCTTGCAGCGAGCTTTTGTATCATAGGCGTTGTATGTGCGCGAACTACGACGGTTATGACTGCTACGACTCAAGCGGCGTGTGGCACAGCCAGTCGTCTGCTCTTTGCAACGGCGGCAGGGGTCATGCTGGGGATGTGCGCAGTGGCGGCTGCCGGGAGGGTTTCGAGCCGATGAAGAGCCAGTTTTTGGCCCCGAGTTTGGTGGGGCGGATGGCGCGTTGGACGGCGTTGTTGTCGATGTCGATGGCCCCGTTTTGGAGGAAGACTTCCAGTCCGCTCCACTGGCCCAGGGCGTAGTCGATGGCCTTGGCCATGGAGCACTGGGGGTGGTAGTGCTGGCACAGGGGAGGGTCTTTTTCAGGTGTTCCCAGACTGGGCGACCTCTTCGAGCTAAAAAGAAGCCGCACCCCAAGCGGCTTCTTTTATTGTTCGCCTCCGGCCTGCTCGGGGACAGCGGAGGCATTCCTTGGGCTGCCTCCCGCCGTCCGCTCCTCAGTTAACCCCGGCGTGATGATCGAGAAGGTAGTGTAGCTTCTCGGTTCTGGTGGGCAGGAGGTTGAGGTTTCCCTTGAGGGCCTCGGTGAATGCGTTCTGGAGGGACCACAGGGTGCGCTCGCGGAAGCAGGGGTGCTCGGGGTTTCTCCAGTGGTCGAGGACCTTGGGGATGTGCTGGTTGGAGCAGACGCCTGCATCCACAGCTCGGATGATGAGGTCGTGGGCGCGGGT
>NZ_JACHVB010000051.1 GCF_014230085.1 Ruficoccus amylovorans
CCCCCCCCTTTTCTTCGATGGGATCCCTTGACTGCCACTCAATGATCCAATCGTGACTTAATGCTAGCAAATGCTGCTATGCATAGTGCGATCGAAAACACAAAAATATTGGCACATTTAAAATCACCAGATCCAACCACAAGCACAGACTGATTGCTAGACATAGCTTTTACTACTAAAAAAAATCTACCGATCTACCACTTACCCATGCGACAGATATAGAACCAATAAAAACCACTAAAAAGCACTTAGTATTGCTCAATGACTCATTAGCTATAACACGCCCCACGCATGCTACATACAGTATGAGCAAAACAGAAAAAGCGAGAGATATCGTCGTAGACTTATTAACTCCGATTAGCGCAAGATTGCTTTGACATGAAACAGTAAATCCATAAGCCAGCACACCCAGAACTGCAAGTGACAACGGGTAGATATATTTGTATATTAATTTTGACCACATACAGGACAATTCTCTTCTGTAAAACTATCCAGATCCACATATACAGTAGTCCTAGAATTCGTTCCAACTATTTCTCTTGTATAACGAAGAACACATTCAACAGTCAAGTCATCTCCGTCACAATGAAAAAATGCCAAAACGACTCCATCCGCAGGCGAAAGGCCATCGACATCCCCTGAAAATAAAATTTGCCCATAGCCACTCGCATCTACAAACCCGTGGGTTGAATTCGTCTCATTCGCTCGTACCTCTATTGCCGTTATAACTGCCTGCCTTGTTATATACTCTTCCACCATTTGAGCGGCTTCGGCAACCAGACTGGATAGTATTTGCTCTAATATACGGAAGCCAAATAGGGTCAGGTCAATAATTTAAACGTAACCGTCCGGGCTTGGTCCCACTTTTCAAAGCAGGCAGTCTGGTGTAAGATTTGTGGATGGATTTGGAGTTGGTGGATACGGGGGCGAAGCGCGACAGTCGGGGTCGTCGGATCGAGAGTCGTGAGGAGCGTGAGCGTTTACTTGAGAGCTACGATGGGAGCGGATTGACGCAGAAGGCCTTTGCGCGGCGCGAGGGAGTGGCCTACAACACGCTGGTGTACTGGCTCAAGCAGCGTCGCGAGCGCAGTCAGGCAGGTGGAGGCGTCGAGTCTAAACCTCTTTTCCATGAGATGACGGTGCCGTCCTGCGGGGCCTCTTTGTTGGAGGTATGTTTGCCGGAGGGGCTGATCTTGCGCGGGGGCGATGCGCAGTCGCTGGCGGCATTGGTCAAGGCGTTGCGATGCTGAGCTTGCCCCATCAGCTGCGAGTTTTTGTGGCGGTGGAGCCGGTGGACATGCGCAAGCAGTTTGACGGGCTGTGGGCGGTGGCACGGGACCACTTGGGCGAAGATCCCAAGGGCGGGGCGCTGTTCGCCTTTACGAACAAGACGCGCAACCGCCTAAAGCTGCTGTATTTTGACGGGACGGGGGTGTGGGTGTTTGCCAAGCGCATCGAGCAGGGGCGGCTGAGCTGGCCGATCGGCAGCGACACACGCAAGCTGACGATCACCCCGGCGGCGATGACCATGCTGATGAACGGCATCGACCTGAAGCAGGGGACGCTCAAGGCGTGGTACGAGCGTTAAAATCAGCACGGTTCTCAACACTGTCTTGACGGCCATCGTATCATGTTTTGGATACAGGCATGGACAGCGACGCGGGCTCCCCGGATGTGGAACAGTTGCGGCGCATCGTCGATGAGCAAAACGGCGTGATTGCGGTTTTACGCGAGCAGGTGGACTGGCTCAAAAAGCAGCTCTTCGGGGCGGGCAAAAGTGAGAAGCTCGACAGCGCTCAACTGCGCTTGCGCCTGGACGACCTGGAGCGCCAACTCGAAGCGGTCGAAAAACAAAGTATCGCTTACGAACGTCGTGCCCCCAAGGCGGGCAAACATGAAACGCCTGCTGAGCGCTTCAAGGACCTGCCGGTGGAGGAGACCGTGGTGATTGAGCCGCCGGAGGTGCAGGCCGAGCCGGAAGCCTTTGAGAAGATCGCCGAAGAAGAGACCCTTGAAGTCGATATCCACCCGCCGAAGCTGTTTAAACGCCGCCTCGTTCGCCCCAGGTATCGCCGCAAGCTTGACCGCTCGCAGCCGCCGGTGGTGGCCCCCGCGCCCAGGCGCGTGATCGACGGCAGCTACGCTTCGGCGGGCCTGTTGGCCTGGATCGTTTTAAGCAAATACGTGCAGCACCAGCCGCTTTACCGCCAGGAAAAAGCCTCGTCCATGTGGGGCGCACCTTTGTCACGAAAAACCATGACAGACTGGGTCGAGGCCGTAGCCGAGTGGCTCAAGCCCATCTACAACTACATGCGAACGGACTTGCTCGCGGGCCCCTACATCCAGGCGGACGAGACGCCGGTGCGCTACTGCGACTCCGACCACAAAAAAGGCAAAACCGAACAGGGCTGGCTCTGGGCCATCTCGCGGCCCGGCGGCGACGTCGTCTTTGACTGGCGGCTCTCTCGCCGACACGGCGAGCTGACGTCATTGCTGGACGGATACACCGGCCTGCTCCAGTCCGATGCCTACGGCGCCTACGAAGACTATGCCTCGGGCAACAAGGACGTCATCGCCCTGGGCTGCATGGCCCACGTCCGGCGCAAGTTTTACGACGCCCTCGCCTCCAACAAACGCGAAGCCACCCTCGTGCTCCGACTCATGGCCAGGCTTTACGAACGCGAGGCCACTTACCGCGAAGAAAACCTCGTCCCCGACGAGCGCAAACGCCGCCGTCAGCGAGAAAATGAGATCACGCTGACCCGCCTGCAAAAGGTCATCTCCCTCGCCAGCCGAAAGGCCCTCCCCAAGTCCGCCCTCGGCAAGGCCTGCGCCTACGCCATCTCCCAGTGGCCCCAGCTCGTTGCCTTCCAAAAACACGGCATCGCCGAGATCGACAACAACCTCATGGAAAATGCCATCCGCCCCTCAGCCCTGGGAAAGAAAAACTTCCTCTTCATCGGACACCCCGAGGCCGGCCAACGATCCGCCATCATCTACTCCATCGTCGTCTCCTGCCAGCGCCACAACATCGAACCCTTCCAATACCTGCGCAACATCCTCTCGCGCCTCCCCAATATGACCAACCAGCACGACATCAGCGCTCTGTCACCTGCCAAATGGTCACCAATAGCAACCCAAGCCTGAATCCAAATCGTAACCAGTGGGAAACCCCAAGGGTTACCAGAGAGAAAAATCCACCCTCACAAAGGCAACTCAAGCAGGACACACTCCGGACGCTTAC